>NZ_JAMYQC010000005.1:0-273330 GCF_040320645.1 Mesorhizobium sp. M0633 | reverse complement strand
CGGTATACCCTTTCGTGGGGCTAAAATTCATGGGTGGGTTGTGGCGGCGGCTGACCCCCCGCGGGTGTGGCCTGGCGCCCCCCCCCCTCCCCGGCCGCTGCGCGGCCACCTCTCCCCCACTTCGTGGGGGCGAGGAACCCAGGTCTTGTGAGGCTTCGGCGATTGGCATTTCCTCGCCCCACGAAGTGGGGAGAGGTGGTTTGCGAAGCAAACCGGAGAGGGGTCTTCCTTGGCAACGCTGCGCTTTCGCGATGTGCAAATGGCGCACCCCCTTCCACCCATCCCGCCGCCATGCCATGTTCTCGCTCGCGGCCGGGCAGGCCGCTTCATTCCGGGGGGAAATCATCATGTCGTCCTACGCTTTCGCGCGCCGCGTCGCCGCGTCGCTTTGCCTTGCCGCACTGTTTGCGCCCGTCGCGCATGCCGGCGATGTCACTTTCGAGATCAAGAACAGCCATCCCAACGCCATGCGCGTCGAGCTCTACAGCCAGGACCGCGATCATGTCTGGCCGGGCAACAATCAGGATTACTATCTCAACGACGGCGAGACCAAGGCGATCCCGCTGTCCTGCAGTGACGGCGAATCGATCTGCTACGGCGCCTGGGTCGATGGCGACGAGAATACCTATTGGGGCGTCGGCCCCGGCAATACGGAAAAGTGCGACGATTGCTGCTACACCTGCAGTGGCGGCGAGACCGAGGAAATCGATCTGGTTCCGTGACGTGGCAGATCTCCCCCCTTGAGGGGGAGATGTCGCCAAAGGCGACAGAGGGGGTCGCCGCGCATAGAGCGCCAACCTGTTCTGCAGCAGTAGGCCGAGTCCGGTCGTGCCGACCCCCTCTGGCCGCTGCGCGGCCATCTCCCCCTCGAGGGGGGAGAGGGCCGTCCCGCGAGTGCAGGCCGGCAACGCCGGAATTCAAAGCTGAAACAAAAAACCCGCCTCGGCAGGCGGGTCGTTGGAGCCAATTGGCACCATACGCAAATTAGTAGCATAGCTGCCGGCACAAAGCAAGAACAAAATGTGGTGCTGCGAGCAAAAAATGGGAATTCCCTTACCGCCGCGCCCGAGGTCGGCCCTCACGAGGGGGAGAATGCTGCCTTGACGTCGTCCTGACTGTCGCCATAGCGTAGTCCGACAGGAGACCCACCCATGGCAGTGGTCGAAGGCGAGAAGATCGACATCGGCTTTTCGGGAAAACGTTGCATCGATTCGCGCAACTGCGTGCTTGGCGATCCGCATGTTTTCGTGCCCAACGCGCCCGGCCAGTGGATCCATCCCGATGCGGCCAGCGTCGAGAAGGTCGTGGCGCTCGCCGAAGCCTGCCCGTCCGGCGCCATCACCTATATCCGCAAGGATGGCGGGCCGCAGGAACAGCCGCCGGCGGTCAACACTGTGCGCATAAGGGAAAACGGCCCGCTGGCGCTGCATGCCGAGATCGTGCTGGGCGGCGAAACGTCTTACCGCGCCACGCTGTGCCGCTGCGGCGCCTCGGAGAACAAGCCGTTCTGCGATGGCAGCCACACCAAATCGGGCTTCATCGCCACCGGCGAGCCGGCGCTGAAGGACACGCCGGCGCTGGAGGTGCGGAATGGCCCGCTGACCGTCACACCGACGACCAACGGCCCGCTCAAGCTCGAAGGCAATGTCGAAATCGTCACCGGCACCGGCCACACGGTCGACCGCACGCAACGCACCTTCCTCTGCCGTTGCGGCCACTCCGCCAACAAGCCGTTCTGCGATGGCTCGCACAAGCGCGTGGGGTTTGTCGGGTAGGCGGCGCCGCTATCTCCCTCCTTGAGGGGGAGATGTCGCCGAAGGCGACAGAGGGGGTCGGTACGTCCTGACGCCAACGCCATCGCGGCCAGAGAATGCCGGCGCTCCACGCGAGACGACCCCCTCTGGCCTGCCGGCCATCTCCCCCTCGAGGGGGGAGATTACGCTGCCTTGGCCCAGCGCTCGTGCCTTTATCGCCCGGCCCGTATCGGCTAAGGGGCGGGGCAGCAATTCTCCGGACCCAAATATATGACCGCCAAGCCCAAACCCTCACCCCTGTTCCTCGGCATCGACACCGGCGGCACTTACACCGACGCCGTGCTGTGGTCGGAGGCCGGCGGGCCAAGCGGAAAGGTGCTGGCCAAGGCCAAGGCGCTGACCACGCGCCATGATCTGGCGGTCGGCATCTCCGGCGCGGTCGATGCGGTGCTCGAAATGGCCGGCACTGACCCGACTGCGATAAAACTGGTGTCGATGTCGACGACGCTTGCCACCAATGCGCTGGTCGAGGGCCAGGGCGGGCGTGTCGCGCTGGTGATGATCGGCTTTGCCGAGGGCGACCTTGCCCGCGACGGGCTGAAGGCGGCGCTTGGCACCGATCCCGTGGTGTTCTGCCCCGGCGGCCACGATGTCCACGGCAATGCGGCAAAGCTCGATCTGTCCGGGCTGGAGGCAGCTTTGCCGGAACTGGAAAAGTCGGTGTCCGGCTTTGCCGTCTGCGCCTATTTCGCCACCCGCAACCCGGCGCATGAGCTAAGCGCGCGGAACCTGATCCGCGACAGGACCGGCCTGCCGGTCACCGCCAGCCACGAACTGTCGGCCAAGCTCGGCGGCCCGCGCCGGGCACTGACGACATTGCTCAACGCCAGGCTGATCTCGATGATCGACCGGCTGGTCGCGGCAACCGAAGGCTTTTTGGCCGCGCGCAACATTGCCGCCCCGCTGATGGTGGTGCGCGGCGACGGCGCTCTGGTCTCGGCCGCCTTTGCCCGCCAGCGGCCGATCGAGACCATCCTGTCCGGCCCCGCCGCCAGCCTCGTCGGTGCCCGCCACATGACCGGCCTCGACGATGCCGTGGTTTCCGATATCGGGGGCACCACCACCGACGTCGCCGTGCTCGACAAGGGCCGGCCGCGGCTCGATCCGGAAGGCGCCACCGTCGGCGGTTTCCGCACCATGGTCGAGGCCGTCGCCATGCGCACTTTTGGCCTCGGCGGCGATTCCGAAGTGGCGCTGGAGGACGGCGCGCTCAATCCGAGAATCCTGCTCGGCCCGCGCCGCCTGGTGCCGCTGGCGCTGGCCGGCTTGATGCATGGCGAGGCCGTCACATCAGAGCTCGAACGCCAGCTGCGCGCGCCCAACCCCGGCCGCATGGATGGCCGGCTGGCGGTGCGCACCGGCGTGCCGGAGCGGCTGGCGGCCGGACTGACCGGTGCCGAAGCCAAGCTTTACGAGCTGATTGGTGCCGTGCCGCAGGCTCTCGACAGATTGCTGACCTCGAACGCCCAGAACGCCACCTTGAACCGGCTGGTGTCGCGCGGGCTGGTGCATGTCGTCGGCTTCACGCCGTCGGACGCCGCGCATGTGCTGGGCAGGCAGGCCAATTGGGATGCGGCCGCGGCGCGTCTGGGTGCCGAGCTGTTCGCGCGCAGGCGCGACGGCCGCGGCCAGTTCATCGCCGCCTCGCCGGAGGCGATCTCGGAACGGGTGCTGACCGCGCTGACCCGTCTGTCGGCGGAAGTCATCCTCGAGACCGCCTTTGCCGAGGACGGGCTGGATGGCGCGGCGACCGTCGCCCATGCCCTGGTCCAGCGCGCCGTCGACGCGCATCCCGGCATCGCCCGCTTGAGCGTCGCCCTCGACCGTCCGGTGATCGGCCTCGGCGCCTCGGCGCCGCTGCACTATGCCGGCCTGGCCGAGCTGGTCGGCAATGAATGCATGGTGCCTGAGGATACCGACGTCGCCAACGCGCTCGGCGCCGTCGTCGGCCAGGTGCGGGTCTCGGCCGAGGCGCGCGTCAGCCAGCCCAAGGAAGGGCTGTTCCGCGTCGCCTCCGGTGAAAGCGTGCGCGATTTCAACGACGAAGCAGCGGCGATCGCCGCAGCGGAGAAAGATGTGCGGGCGATTGCCGCCGGGCGGGCTAAGGACGCCGGCACCGACAGCGCCGAGATCGAAATCGCCAGCGAGTTCCGCGTCTCCACAGTAGAGGGCCAGCGCATGTTCATCGAGGCGCATGTCGTGGCGGTGGCGTCGGGAAGGCCAAGGATTGCGGTGTGAGCGCGTAATCTCCCCCCTCGAGGGGGAGATGTCGCCGAAGGCGACCGAGGGGGTCGCCGCGCATGAAGCGCGACCCGATTTGGTGCAAAGAAGAGTTGCACTCCACGCGAAGCGACCCCCCTCTGGCCTGCCGGCCATCTCCCCCTCAAGGGGGGAGATCGGCAGCGAAAACGCCCTACCTTCACCCTGAGCTGAATTGACCCTGCCACCGTGACATGCCAAAGGCCCGGCCTAGCCTTTCGTCTGGAGAAGCCCTGATGACCGATCGCGTCGAGATCGCCGGATTGCGGATTGCCCGCGAGCTTCATGATTTCGTCGTGAACGAAGCGATGCCGGGCACCGGCATCGAGGCGGAGGCATTCTGGAGCGGTTTTTCGGCGATCGTCCATGATCTCTCGCCAAAAAACCGGGCGCTGCTCGAAAAGCGCGATGCCATGCAGGACAAGCTCGACCGCTGGTATCGCGACAATGGCGCGCCCGTCGACATGGAGGCCTACAAGACGTTCCTCCGCGAGA
Source organism: Mesorhizobium sp. M0633 (assembly GCF_040320645.1). NCBI lineage: Bacteria > Pseudomonadati > Pseudomonadota > Alphaproteobacteria > Hyphomicrobiales > Phyllobacteriaceae > Mesorhizobium > Mesorhizobium sp. M0633. The sequence goes on along the minus strand of NZ_JAMYQC010000005.1, from coordinate 268,762 downwards.
TCGGCTATCTCCTGCCGGAGGGGCCGGCCTTCAGCGTGACCACCGAAAATGTCGACCCGGAAATCGCTTCGGTCGCCGGGCCGCAGCTGGTGGTGCCGGTGATGAACGCGCGTTATGCGCTGAATGCAGCCAATGCGCGCTGGGGCTCGCTGTACGATGCGCTCTACGGAACCGACGCCATCCCGGAGACGGACGGCGCCGAGCGAGGCAACAAATTCAATCCGGCGCGCGGCGCCAAGGTCGTCGCCTGGGTGAAAAGCTTCTTCGACGAGGCGGTGCCGCTCACGACAGGCAAATGGGCCGGCGTCAACGGGCTTTCGGTCGCCAATGGCATGTTGCGGCTGGGCGAGGGTGCCGGCGCCACCACGCTTGCCAACCTCAGACAGTTTGCCGGCTATCGCGGCGATGCCGCCGACCCCGAAGCCGTCCTGCTGGTCAAGAACGGCCTGCACATTGAAATCGTCATCGACCGCAACAACCAGATCGGCCGCACCGATCCGGCCGGCATCGCCGATGTCGTGCTGGAATCGGCGCTGACCACCATCCAGGACTGCGAGGATTCGGTCGCCGCCGTCGATGCCGAAGACAAGGTGCTGGTCTACCGCAACTGGCTCGGCCTGATGAAGGGCGACTTGGCGGAAGAGATCACCAAGGCCGGCAAGAGCTTTGTCCGAAGGCTCAACCCCGACCGTACTTACACCGCGCCGGATGGCGGCACGCTGACCTTGCCCGGCCGCTCGCTGATGCTGGTCAGGAATGTCGGCCACCTCATGACCAATCCGGCGATATCAGACCGCGACGGCAACGAGGTGCCGGAAGGCATCATGGATGCGGCGCTGACGGCGCTGATCGCGCTGCATGACATCGGCGTGAACGGGCGCCGCGCCAATTCTCGCGCCGGCTCGATGTACATCGTAAAGCCCAAGATGCACGGGCCCGACGAAGTTGCCTTCGCCGTCGAGATTTTCGACCGCGTCGAGGCGCTGCTCGGCGTGCCCAAAAACACCATCAAGATGGGCATCATGGACGAGGAGCGGCGCACCACCGTCAACCTCAAGGAGGCGATCCGCGCCGCGAAAGAACGCGTCGTCTTCATCAACACCGGCTTCCTCGATCGCACCGGCGACGAGATCCACACCTCGATGGAAGCCGGCCCGATGATCCGCAAGGGCGACATGAAGCAGGCCGCCTGGATCGCCGCCTACGAAGCCTGGAACGTCGACATCGGGCTGGAATGTGGGTTGGCCGGCCACGCCCAGATAGGCAAGGGCATGTGGGCGATGCCTGACCTGATGGCGGCGATGCTGGCCGAGAAAATCGTGCATCCCAAGGCCGGCGCCAACACCGCCTGGGTGCCGTCGCCGACGGCGGCGACCCTGCACGCCACGCACTACCACAAGGTCGATGTCCACGCCGTCCAGGCGGCGCTGAAGAGCCGCCCCAAGGCGAAACTGGACGACATCCTGTCGGTGCCGGTAGCAAGGCGGCCGAACTGGTCCCCTGAAGACGTCCAGAAGGAACTCGACAACAACGCGCAGGGAATTCTGGGCTATGTCGTGCGCTGGATCGACCAGGGCGTCGGCTGTTCGAAAGTGCCGGACATAAACGACGTCGGCCTGATGGAGGACCGCGCCACGCTGCGCATCTCCTCGCAGCACATCGCCAACTGGCTGCATCACGGCGTCTGCACGCCCGAGCAGGTCATGGAGACGATGAAACGCATGGCGGCGATCGTCGACCGCCAGAACGAAGGCGATCCGCTCTACCGGCCGATGGCGCCGGATTTCGGCAAGTCCATCGCCTTCCTCGCCGCGTGTGATCTGGTCTTCAAGGGCCGCGTCCAGGCCAACGGCTATACCGAGCCGGTGCTGCACGCACGGAGGCTGGAGCTGAAGGCAAAGCAGGGCACCTGAAGCGAAGGCATGGGAGTCGGTGTCCCCCTCCCCCTTGAGGGGAGGGTGGCCCGAAGGGCCGGGAGGGGTCCTGCAAGAATTGCGCCGACTCCCATTCCAGCGACAAGAACGGGATTGTCTTGGCGACCAATACTCGGTGCCATCTTGATCTGCGCATATCGTGCAGACGTTAAAGGCAGAGCACGTCGCCGGCAACCCCACCCGGCCGCTTCGCGGCCACCCTCCCCCCAAGGGGGAGGGGAACGTCACGCCGCCTGCGCCATCCGCTCCGAGCTCATGCGGTAGGAAATCGCCTCGGCCAGATGGATGCGGCCGACTGTTTCGCTTGCCTCGAGGTCGGCCAGCGTCCGCGCCACCTTCAAGACGCGGTGATAGGCGCGCGCGGAAAAGCCGAGTTTTTCGCTGGCATCTCTGAGCAACGACAGGCCGGCGGCATCGGGCATGGCGATCGCCTCGATGACGGAGGGCGAGCAATGGGCGTTGGTGGTGGCGGTCGCGCCGAGCCGCTCGAAGCGCTCGCGCTGGATCGTACGGGCGCGGGCGACGCGCAGCGCCACCGCGGCACTTTTCTCTGCCCGGTCCGGCCGGATCAAATCGCTGGCCGAGACCGCCGGCACCTCGATCCTGAGGTCGATACGGTCGAGCAGCGGGCCGGAAATGCGCGCCTGGTAGTCGGTGCGGCAGCGGTCGCCGCGCAGGCAGCGATAGCCGGGCTCGCCGGCCATGCCGCAGCGGCACGGGTTCATCGCCGCGACCAGCTGGATACGTGCCGGATAGGTGACGCGATGATTGGCGCGCGCGATCATGCAGTCGCCGGTCTCGAGCGGCTGGCGCAGTGCATCGAGCGCCTGCGGCGAGAATTCGGGGAACTCGTCGAGGAACAGCACGCCGTGATGGGCAAGCGAGGCCTCGCCCGGCCGCACGCGCAGACCGCCGCCGACCATCGCCGCCATCGAGGCCGAATGATGTGGCGCGCGGAACGGCCGCCGGTCGGTGAGTTTTCCTTCGCCGAGTTCGCCGGCCACCGAGGCGATCATCGAGACTTCGAGCAATTCCCTGGGCGCCAGCGGCGGCAGGATCGACGGCAGCCGCTGCGCCAGCATCGACTTTCCCGACCCCGGCGGTCCGACCATCAGAAGATTGTGGCCGCCGGCCGCCGCCACCTCCAGCGCCCGCTTGGCGGTCTCCTGGCCCTTGATGTCGGCAAGGTCGGGCAGGTCGCGCGCCGAGGCATGGATGCCGGCTTCCGGCCGCGACAGAACCTGCGTGCCGCGAAAATGATTGGCGATGGCGATCAGGCTGCGCGGCGCCAATATGTCGAAATCCTTGCCGGCCCAGGCCGCTTCCGGCCCGCAGGCGAACGGGCAGATCAAGCCCTTGCCTTCGGCATTGGCGCCGATCGCCGCCGGCAGCGCGCCGGCCACCGCCGCGATGGTGCCGTCGAGCGACAATTCGCCAAGCACGACATAGCCGGCCAGCATGTCGCCCGGAATGGCGCCGAGCGCCGCCATCAGCCCGAGCGCGATCGGCAGATCGTAATGGCTGCCTTCCTTGGGCAGGTCAGCGGGTGCCAGATTGACGGTGACCTTCTTCGACGGCATCGACAGGCCGGATGCATGCAGCGCTGCCTGCACCCGCTCGCGGCTTTCGGCTACAGCCTTGTCGGCCAGCCCGACGATGTGCATGTTGACCTTGCCCGGCGCGATCATCACCTGCACGTCGACCGGCACGGCCTCGATGCCCTGGAAAGCAACCGTGCGAACCCGCGCCACCATGTCTTCACCCCGGATGCAGGCTTTTGCCCCAAGCCTTTGCGATCATGCCGCGAACGGCGTCACCGGAGACAACCACAGATTTCCGGCGAAGGGCGATTATATATTTGACAAACCCAAGGGGATGAGCGATAACGATTCCAAGGAGTTATCGCCATGTCAGTTCTGTCCCGCCCCTACTTCCATAACGAAGCCGCCGCATTTGAGCATGTAGAGGGTATGCTGTGGCCGCAGGGTCCGGTCTGCCATCACTGCGGATCAATGGACAAGCACTACAAGCTGGCTGGCGTGCGTTCCAAGGCTTCGAAGAAGAACCCGAACGGCGTTGAGCGCCATGGCCTTTATAAGTGCGCCGCCTGCCGTGCCCAGTTCACGGTTCGCATGGGCACGATCTTCGAGGAAAGCCACCTTCCGCTCCACAAGTGGTTGCAGGCCATTCACCTCATGTGCTCGTCAAAGAAGGGCATTTCCTCGCACCAGCTCCACCGCGTTCTGGAATGCACCTACAAGACGGCTTGGTTCCTGTCGCACCGCATTCGCGAGGCCATGCGCTCGGATGACTTCACGCCCATGGGCGGCAACGGCAAGTTCGTTGAGGTCGATGAAACCTACATTGGCCGTCTCGCTGGCGTTCCCAAGCAGAAGACCGGCGCGGCTCACAAGAACACCGTGCTTACCCTTGTGGAGCGTGGCGGTATTGCCCGCTCATTCCATATCGACAGCGCTTCGGTTGCCCGCGTCCTGCCGATCGTCAACGCCAACATCCACAAGGAAAGCGTGTTCATGTCGGACGAGGCGCGCGTTTACGACAACATCGGTCCCGAGTTCGCGGCGCATGGCAAGATCAACCACGGTCGCGAGGAATACGTTCGCGGCATGGTCCACACCAACACCGTGGAAGGCTTCTATTCGATCTTCAAACGCGGCATGAAAGGCGTTTACCAGCATTGCGCCGAACACCATCTGCACCGCTATCTAGCCGAATTCGATTTCCGTTATTCGAACCGTTCGGCCATGGGCATTGAAGACAACGTGCGCTCGCTGATCGCCTTGAAAGGTGCCAAGGGCAAGCGCCTCACGTACCGGCAACCTGCTTGATGCGAGGAAGGAACATTATCGGAAGCCGGTGCAGTTGAAGCTGCCCCTTTGGAAGGGAGAACCGTTTCGGAAGCGGAATAAACGTTGATTCCTAAGGCTGATTCATATATATTGTGATGACCCTGCGGGTCCGAAGTCTCACCAGTTTGGTGTGCCAGCCTCGTCTGGACGGCTAACCGCCTAGGCCCGCAGGCCTTCCCTTGAACTCCCAAATGACGAAGTGTTTTGATGCCCGTGGCGAGCTGCGGAGCAGATCAACAGCGGAGCATTCCCGTTTGAATCTCTGCGCAACAATGTCCTTCGGCGAACCGGCGGTGTAGCCCTTGCGCTTGTTCCAATGGGCGCCAAGACACCCGATTAACAAGTCGGCTAACTGCATCGGCAGGCTTTGCTTTACATGCAAGTTTTTGACCACCACGTAGGGAACGAAGATGCGCCCGAACTTCAACGCAAAAGCCTTGTTGTTCAGCATCTCGCGGAGGTTCGCGATGGGATAGGGAGAGTCGCGGTTCCCGTGGAAGCATCGAATCTTGGAGCAGCCAGAGTACCGCTTATGGACGGCGTAAAGGCTCTGGAAAAGCATTTTGTCGAAGCTAACTTCCCGGTCCCCGTCGTTATAAGTGAAGTGGTCGAACTTATGCATGTCCACGACGAGGCCATGGAAATCCACAACGTGCTCGCGGTTCAGTTCGAAAAACTCATCAATCAGATCTTCGAAAACGTGCCGATTGTGTTTTGTGATACACTTCCATTCGAGCCGCCCATGGAAAGGCATACGCTCCTGGTATCGAGTGAGAATCGAAAATAGCTCAGGAAGGAATGCCGTCCCGCATGTAATGCCGCCAATAGTCATATACCGGGCAGTAAGATCGGTTTCATCCGTGAAGCACGTATAATCACCGAGCCCAACCCCCGCAAAGGAGCCGTGATGCAACGCAAGAACTCTGAAAATTCCGAATCGAACAACAAACAGTATCAGAAATTCAAAGAGGCCGCCCGCGAACTGGAAACCGACCAGTCAGAGGAAGCCTTCGACCGCGTGTTGAAGAAGGTCGTAAAAGCGCCGCCGCCTAAGGACGGCAAAGAGGATAGGCGCTAGCTAACCTTAGGGCTCGTGAAGTACCCCACGAGAAAACCCAAAAGGGTTTTTACCGCGTCGCTAGCCAATTGGATTTTCTCGGAGGTTTTGGAGAACGTAACGGTGGCAAGAGACCACACAATGAATAGGCCGAGAAAACAGAGGAAAACGCTCCCGGTTGAAATCCAAGGCTCGGGTGGAACAACTGGCGCGGATGATTCAGCCTTGGCAACGCCAACTCCGAACGATCCCGCGATAACATGGAGAAACGGGAACATAGCGGTAGCGGCATAGAACCAAGCCAAAACAGCCAACACCATCAGGAATAGCTGCGATTTCTTGTGGGCAAATAGGTATTGCCAGCGCTGCCCCGGCGGGAGGCGCGCCAATTCATCGGCCACACCCAGAGACACCGCGATTTGCCTGTTGTTGGAAAACGAGAATTTCGGAGGGAAAATAGTCGGATTGACCGCTGTCGACGTGCCGCCAACGGCAGGCCCCTTGTAAGGTGATAGTGGGTCGCGTCCAACGGGGAACCACTTCACGTTGATATTGCTGTCGTCAAACTTCACGGAGGTCAGCGATGCGCCTTGTGTAGAGAGGCCAACAGCACCTGAACTATGGGGTATCTTCATTTTGCGTTGCCCATTGCCACGGCCCAATCGGCATCAGATATGCCTGTGATAGATCGTATGTTTTCCAACTTGTCACGTAGCCATATATAATAGGCGATCGCAGTGTTCAAATCCATCACCACCTCGACCTCGACTTCGCGAACGAGGCCCTCCAAGGACTTGGTGACTTGTTCGGCGGCCGGCTTCCCGTCCACAATCTCGAACTTTGAGGTCTTCGGGATCGGCACTCTTTCATTGTAAAAAGATGATGTAATCAGACCGCGCGGCGTGACGCCACCAAAACACCCTTCCGCAAGGACAACGCGGAAATGGTTGCTCTTGTGATACGTCACTTCGACCGTCTGAGTTGGATCAGCCGCTGAAGGTCCTGCCATGTCCACCCCCCGGAGTTGTGGCCGTTAGAGCACGACTACATTTGTTGCGCAACCGAAGCATCCCGAAAATGCACCAACGGTCTACCTGATCGGTCCTGTCGTTGGGTTTGTCAAATATATAATCGCCCGGCGAAGGCAAGAACATTTGGGGAACAGCTGAGCGCCACGGCTGCAATGGTCCGGAACGCGGCCGCTTCCAGAAGCAATGTACGCTAGTTGCGCTTCTCCTCGACGGCATCCCAAAATAGGCTGGCGATGTCGGCGCCGCCGAAGCGCTGCACTTCGCGTATGCCGGTCGGTGAGGTCACGTTGATCTCGGTCATGTAGTCGCCGATGACGTCGATGCCGACAAGGATGAAGCCGCGCTCCTTCAGCGCGGGGCCGATGCGGGCACAGATCTCGCGTTCGCGCGCCGTCAGCTCGGTCTTTTCGGCGCGGCCGCCGACATGCATGTTGGAGCGGGAATCATGCTCGGCCGGTACCCGGTTGATGGCGCCGACAGGCTCGCCGTCAACCAGGATGATGCGCTTGTCGCCAGCCCGCACCTCCTTGAGGTAGCGCTGCACGATGTAGGGTTCGCGGAACAACTGGTCGAACATTTCGAGCAGCGAGGCGAGGTTGCGGTCGGCCTCGTGCAGGTGGAAGATGCCGGCGCCGCCATTGCCGTAGAGCGGTTTGACGATGATATCGCCGAACTCCTTGCGGAAGGCTGCGACCTCGAGAGGGTCCTTGGTGATCAGCGTGTCCGGCATCAGGTCGGGAAATTCGGTGACGAAGATCTTTTCCGGGCTGTTGCGCACCCAGGCCGGGTCGTTGACCACCAGCGTCTTCGGATGGATGCGCTCGAGAATATGCGTGGTGGTGATGTAGTTCATGTCGAAGGGCGGATCCTGCCGCAAAAGGATGACGTCCATCTCCGAAAGATCGGTGCGGACTTCTTCGCCCAGCGAATAATGATTGCCCTTCTCGTCGCGGACCTGCATCGCCTCGATACGGGCAAACACCTTGCCGTCGCGCAGCGACAGCCGGTCGGGCGTGTAGTGGAACAATTGGTGGCCGCGCCGCTGCGCCTCCAGCGACAGTGCAAACGACGTGTCGCCGGCTACCGACACGGTGGAGATGTGGTCCATCTGGACGGCGACTTTCAGGGGCATGGCAGCTCTCCGGCGCACTTGGAGCGATCCACTTGGACGCACAAAGTACGCTCCAACATTTCTTGAATCCATGCATCGTGCTTTCCGAAAATCGATTCCGATTTTTCGGGCCGATGCATCGACGACAGCGATATAAGGAAATCGGCGGCCTCTGCCAATCGGCCAAGGTCATGATGAGGCTGCGCTTCGCTTGGCGCAGATCCCAACGCGATGTGCCTTCAGCGGTCGAACACCAGCTTGGAATAGCCGAGGAAGGACAGCGCCATGGCGACCAGCGAGGCGACCGCAAGGGCTATGAGCGGCGACACCATCGGCAGTGCGAACAACATGACGCAATAGACGAGATAATTGACGACGCTGGTGGCAATGCCGACGCCGCCGTAGCGGGCGCCCTCATGCGCGATGCCCCGGCTGGAAGGCGAGAAGGTCAGGTGGCGGTTGATCAGCCAGGTGGCGGACAGCGCAAAACCGATCGAAATGATGCGGGCTGCCAAGGGGCCAAGCGGCGTTGCCGCCAGCACCAGCCAAAGCGCACCCGCGTCGGCGACGAAGCCGATGCCGCCGGCGACAATGAAGCGGGCGAGGCGTCCCATTTAGGCTCTAGGCCGCGCGCGGGGTCTTGCGCGGTCCGGCCTTCAAAGTCGCGAGCGCGCTTGCACGTTCACGTTCGACGCGACCGGAAGGCATCGACAGATAGAAGATGCGCTTCTGCTCGGCGCGGCCGCGCGACACCGAATCGAGGATCACCCCGGTCACCGCCGCCAGCATCGACAGCAGCAGCAGGCCGACCGACAGAACCCAGGTCGGCATGCGCGGCACAAGCCCGGTTTCGGCGAACTCGATCAGCACCGGCGCCATCAGAAACAGGCTTGATGCCAGGAAGAACACCGAAAAAGCGCCGAAGAAACGCAGCGGCTGCGTCTCCTTCATCAGCATGGCGAACATCCACAGGATCTTCGCGCCGTCGCGAAAGGTCGACAGCTTCGACGAGGAGCCTTCCGGCCGGCGGCCATAGTCGAGTCCGATCTCGCTGACCGGCAATTTGAGCTGCGAGGCGTGCACCGACATTTCGGTCTCGATCTCGAAACCGCCGGAAACGGCGGGAAAACTCTTGACGAAGCGCCTGGTGAAGGCGCGGTAACCCGAGAAGATATCGGTAAAGTCCGAGCCGAACAAACGTTTGTAGAGGCTGTTGAAGATGCGGTTGCCGAAGGCGTGGCCTGTCCTGCCGGCGTCGTTGGCGACGCCGCGCCTGGTGCCCACCACCATGTCGGAGCGCTCGGTCAGCAGCGTGTTGATCAGTTGCGGCGCGTCCTCCGGCGCATAGGTGCCGTCGCCGTCGGCCATCAGGTAGATGTCGGCCTCGATGTCGGCGAACATGCGGCGCACGACATTGCCTTTGCCCTGGCGCGGCTCGCGCACCACGATGGCGCCGGCGGCGCGGGCTCGGAGCGCCGTCAGATCGCGCGAATTGTTGTCGTAGACATAGATCGCGGCGGCAGGCAGCGTTTCGCGAAAGCGCCGCACCACTTCGCCGATCGTCAGCTCCTCATTGTAGCAAGGCAGGAGCACGGCGATGCTCGGCTCATGGCGCACTTCTTGTGGCATTTTTCGTCTCCGGATGCCCTGTGAGGCCCCTGACCGCTCAAGCGCCGGCCTCGCTCGGGCGGCTTTACTATTTATTGAAGCTGTTAAGGCTAGGTTTAAACCGCACCGTATTCCTTCCAAAGGTCCTGATATGAGCACAGCCGACGATGGCGCCTCCATTTGGAGGTCCGATATCGCGCTGGCGCTGCTTGCCACGTTGCCGGCACTTGCCGTCAATGCCCTTGCCGGCTTCCCGGAATTGACCAATGCCGGCGGCGACAACGACAATCTGCTGCGCCTTGTCGAAGTTCGCGACATGCTGGCCAGCCAGGGCTGGTTCGATCTGCACCAGTACAGGATGGGCCTGGAAGGCGGTTTCGTCATGCATTGGTCGCGGCTGGTCGATGCGCCGATCGCCGCCATCATCATCGCCGTATCGGCCCTGACCGGCAGCGCGGCCTTTGCCGAGAATGTTGCGCAAGTGCTGTGGCCGACGCTGCTCTTCTGCCTGACCGTGTTTTTCACCGCCCGCGCCGCACGCAGCTTTGCCGGTGACAGCGCCGTGCTGCCCGCTGTCGTGGTCGGCGCTGCCGCACTGTATTTCATTGGCATTTTTTCGCCTGGCGCGCTCGATCACCACAATATCCAGCTGATGCTGAGCATGGCCAGCCTGAGCCTATTGCTTGAAGCGCCAATGCGCAGGCCGGCGGCATTGCTCTCCGGCCTGTGCGCCGGATTGATGCTGGCCGTCGGTATGGAGACCGCCCCTTATGTGGCCACCATCGGCGCCTCTGTCGCCATGCTGTTCGCCCTCGGCGCCAATGGCGAGAGGCTGATCGCCAGGGATTTCGGCCTCGGCTTTGCCGGCGTGTCCGCTCTCGTCTTTGTCGCCACCATTGCGCCGTCTGCCTGGGGTCAGGCGCAATGCGACGCCTTTTCGACCGTGCAGTTCGTCGTCGCGGCGATTGCCGGAACCGGCCTTGCGGCGATAGCGTCGATCGAGCCGGCCGGCCGCACGCGCCAACGGCGCATCGCCTCACTTGGCCTGCTTGCCCTGCTATTGGGCGCTGTCGTCGTCTTGTTGTTCCCACAATGCCTGGCAGCGCCCTACGCCAACCTCGATCCGCGCCTCAAGGAGCTATGGCTTGATCACATCGACGAGGCGCAATCGCTGTTCAAGCTGCTCGCTGAAGATCCGGCCGGGGTGGTGGCGCGCTATGCCACGCCGCTCATTGCGCTCGTGCTGATGGCGCTTCGCCTTGGCCGCGGTGGCTGGCGGCGGCAGGACAGCCTTGTCGGCGCGCTGCTTGTCGTGGCCTTCATCGTCAGCGCCTGGCAGGTACGCGGTTCGACATTCTCGATCGCCTTCGCCGTCATCCCGCTTGCCGCCTGGATTGCCAAATGGCGTCAACGGGCCGAGGCCAGCGCGTCGCGCGGGGTGGCGCTGCGCATGGCTGCCGTCTGGCTGGTTTCGGTGAATGCGGTCTGGACTGGGGCTGCCGCGGCGACCTCGGTAGCCTTCGACGACAGCAACACCACGGCGGATAATGGCGACGGCACCGATGTCGCTTGCCAGCGCATGGCCTCCTTTGCGGCACTCGGCCGCCTGCCCGGCACCACCGTACTGGCAATTTCCAATCTCGGATCGCCTATCCTGGCCTATTCCGGACATCGCGTCTTCGCTGGGCCTTATCATCGCAATGTCGCCGGCAACCTGCTGGCGCTCGATGCCTTCCTTGGGTCTGATGCCGATGCCAGGACGGTCGTGGCGGATCATCACGTCGGCCTCGTCGCGCTGTGCCCCGGCAGCGCCGAAAGCAAGCTCCTCGCAGCCAAGGCGCCGGCAGGCTTTCTTGCCGGGCTGATGCGCGGCAGCGTGCCGGAATGGCTTGAGCCGGTTGCCGGGACCAGCGGAGCCGCCGTCGAATTGTACCGCGTCCGGCTGGGCAACTGATCGATCGGCGGCCCGTGCGGCCTTTTGTCGGACATAAGTCCTGACAATCCACTCTTTCGCCCTTGCCCGCCCGACATGGCTGGATAGGATGCGCGCCGGCCGACCGCGATCATTGGACCGGGAGAGAATTTCATGATGCCATCGGCGCGCTTTGCCGATCTCGAAGGCGCTTCGGTGCTGATCACCGGCGGCGGCTCCGGCATTGGTGCTGCCTTGACAGAAGGCTTTGTCCGCCAGGGGGCAAACGTCGCCTTCATCGATATTGCCGACCGTCCGAGCCTGGCGCTGGCCGATCGGTTAGACAAGGAGCTCGGCCGGCGGCCGCTCTATCTCAAGACCGACATACGCGACATCGAGGCATTGCGGGTATCAATCGCCAAAGCTGCAGAGGCGCATGGCGACGTGACCGTGCTGGTCAACAATGCCGCTCAGGATGACCGTCATGCCGTTGAAGACGTCACGGTGGAGTTCTGGGACAACAACCATGCCATCAACCTGCGCCCGCATTTCTTCAGCGCACAGGCGGTGGCGCCGGGCATGAAGCGGGCCGGCGGCGGCTCGATCATCAACTTCACCTCGACGTCGTTTCTCATCAACCATCCCGATATGCCGGCCTACACCGCCGCCAAGGCCGGCATCGTCGGTCTCACCAAGGGTCTTGCCGGCAAGCTCGGCGTCGACGGCATCCGTGTCAACGCGATCGCGCCCGGCTGGGTGATCACCGAGCGGCAGAGAAAGCTCTGGGTCACCGAAGAAGCGCTCGCCGCTCATGTCGCCAAACAGTGCATCAAAGAGGTGATGCAGCCGGAAGACATTGTCGGCACTGTGCTGTTCCTGGCGTCGGATGCCTCACGCATGCTGACCGCGCAGATGCTGATCGTCGATGGGGGGTTCCTGTGATCTCATCGAGCAAGGCAGCTTCCGTCGCGGCCGTCGACTGGGGCACCACCCGTATGAGGGTCTGGCTGCTCGACGGCGCCGGCAAGGTTCTCGCCGAGCGGCGCGGCGATGACGGGCTGATCACCGCCCAGGCTAAAGGATTTTCGTCCATTCTTGAAGGGCATCTGGCTGCACTGGGCGCAGCCGAGGCGCTGCCGGTCATCATTTGCGGCATGGCCGGTTCGCGCCAGGGCTGGCTGGAGGCGCCCTATGTCAGCGTGCCGGCGCCGATCGGCGCTATTCTCGCCGGCGCTGCCCGCATCCCCGGCCAGCGCCGCGACATCCGCATCGTGCCCGGCCTTGCCCAGCGTCTGGCCGACGCCCCGGATGTCATGCGCGGCGAGGAGACGCAGCTTGCCGGCGCCGGTTTGCCGGCAAAGGGACGCCATGTCGTCTGCATGCCTGGCACGCATTCGAAATGGGTGCTGGTCGAGGACGGTGCCGTTGCCGGTTTCGGCACCTGGCCGACCGGCGAGCTGTTTTCGGTGCTGGCCGCGCACTCGATCCTGCGCCATTCGCTGGGCGAGCCGCCGAAGCCGGTTGCCGCCGAAAATCCATTTTTCCGGGAGTGGTGCCTGAAGGCGTTGGCCGAAGGCGGTGACATCGGTTCAAGACTGTTCTCGATCCGCGCCGCCAGCCTGCTGCAGGATCTGAAGCCCGAGGATGCCGCCGCGTGCCTGTCCGGCCTGCTGATCGGCGGCGAGATCGCTTCGGCAAATCGCCGTTATGGGGCGAGTGCCGTGCCCGTCGTGCTGATCGCGTCGGGCGCACTTGGCACGCTCTATGCCGACGCGCTCGGCCTTGCCGGGCTCGCGGTCAGGGTGGTCGACGCTGACGAGGCGGTGCGTGCCGGTCTTGCCGAAGCCGCGCGCGAAAATGGCATGATCGCCGGAAATGGAGTTGCCGCATGACAGAGACCGCACCTTTTCCAAAGCTCGAGCGGGGTCTGGTCGCCATCCTGCGTGGCCTCAAGCCAAGCGAGGCGGTGGCGATCGGCCAGGCGATCTTCGGCGCCGGTATCGAAGCGATCGAGGTGCCGCTCAACTCGCCCGATCCTTACGCCTCCATCGCCAGCATTGTCGGAGCGCTTCCTCCAACAGCCTTGGTCGGTGCCGGCACGGTGCTCAGCGCCGCCGATGTCGACGGCCTGCACAAGGCCGGCGGGCGGCTGCTGGTCAGCCCCAATATCGATGCCGAGGTCATGGGCCGTGCCATGCACTACGGCATGGTGACGATGCCCGGCGTGTTCACGCCGACCGAGGCATTTCAAGCAATCCGGCTCGGCGCCTCGGCACTGAAATTCTTCCCGGCGAGCGTGCTTGGCGCGGCAGGCATTTCGGCGATGCGCGCGGTGCTGCCGGCCAGTGTGCTGGTCGGCGCGGTCGGCGGCGTTTCGGATAAGGATTTTGCCGGCTACAAGGCAGCCGGCGTCAGCGTCTTCGGTCTTGGCTCCAGCCTGTTCAAGCCGGGCATGAGCGTCGACGAAGTGGCAGCGCGAGCGAAAGCCGCAGTTCAGGCCTGGGACGCGGCGTTTGGAGTGGCATGATGAGCGAGACCATTGTTTCGGTTTTTTCCGACCATGTCTGCCAACTCGGGGAGGGACCAAGCTATGACCCTGCCACCGACACGCTCTACTGGTTCGACATCGTCAACGGCCAGCTCCTCGAACAGCGCCTGTCGGGCGGTGCCGTCAAAATCCACGAGCTCGGTCAGATGGCCAGCGCCATCTGCATCATCGACGACCAACGCCAGCTGATCGCCACCGAGACCGGTCTGCATGTCCGCGACGTCGCGACCGGCAAGCTGACGCTGCACACGCCGATCGAGGCCGACAATACGGTCACCCGCTCGAACGATTCACGCGTTCACCCTTGCGGCGCCCTCTGGGTCGGCACCATGGGCAAGGGCGAGGAGAAGGCCGCCGGTTCGATCTACTGGTTCTTCAAGGGCGAGCTGCGCCGGCTCTATGCCGACGTCACGGTGCCCAATTCGATCTGCTTTTCCGAGGATGGGACGATCGCCTATTACACCGACACCAGCACCGGGCTGTTGATGCGCGTCGGCTGCGATCCGGCGACCGGCCTGCCGGTTGGCGAACCGAAGGTCTTCGTCGACCACCGTTCGGCCAAGGGCTATATCGATGGTTCGGTGCTCGACCGTGACGGCATATTGTGGAACGCCTGCTGGGGCGGCAGCGTCGTCGAAGCCTATGGACCCGACGGCAAGCTCGTCCGTTCGGTGGCGATGCCGGCGACGCAGCCTTCCTGTCCGGCTTTCGTCGGCAGGAATGCCGACCGGCTGGCGGTCACCTCCGCCTGGTCGGGCAAGAGCGAGAAGCAGCGCCTGCTCGACCCGCAAGCCGGCATGACATTTATGCTCGACATTCCAGTCAATGGTCGCTTCGAGCCGCGTGTGCTGATTGGCTGACCATGATCCCGAAAAGTGGGAACCGGTTTTCGGAAAAGATCATGGTCAAACAGGAAGATGGCGCCGTTGCTGTCGTGCAGGCGTCCGGCTGACGTCGGTTCCGCGAAAGCCGAATGCATTCGCCGTGCGATGCTAGAACGGTTCATCGTTTCGCGGGAACGCTGAACCGCTCTATCTCTTTGTTTTGACGCAATTCCGGACGGAAAACCGTTTCACACTTTTCCTGGAATTGCTTTAGCAATCGTGCTGCCGGGAAATCGTTCGATCATGTCAAGCCGCAAGCCGAAGCTGATCCTTGTCTACGAGCCAGAAAAGGCTTGCTTCGATCGGCTGGTTGCCGATAACCACGTGCCGGAGCGTGCCGCCGAAATTGCCTCCTATCTGGCGCAATCGACCGATATCGCTGCTGAATTCGACGCACTTGCCGCCGCTTGCCAGAAGCGCGGCCCGTCGTTTGCGCCGGTGGCGCTCGACGACGCCGCAAGCGTTCTCGCCGGCGAGGACCCGAAGACCACGCTAGTCTGGACGCTGACCGACGGCATCGCCTATTTCCGCGGCGGCGCGGCACCAGCTCTGGCACGGCTGAACGGCCTGGAGGCGATCGGCGCCGACGATGCGCTTTTCGCGCTCTGCCAGGACAAGTTCCGTTCAGGCGCCGTGCTCGGCGCGTTCGGCTTGCCGGTGCCGCAGGCGGGCCTTGCCCGTGACGGCGCCTGGCTGGTCGCGCCGCCGGCTTCGCCCGCCGGCTGGTTCGTCAAGCCGAACCGGCTCGGCGCCAAGATCGGTATCTGGCCCGATTCGCGCTGCCACGATCTCGGCCATGCGCTGGAGCTTAGCCGGCGCGTCTTCGCCGCCTATCGCGACGATGTCATCGTCCAGCCCTATGTCGCCGGCCGCAACGCGCGCGCCAGTTTTCTCGGATTGAGGCCGGATACCGGCGTCGAGGCGCTGGGCATCGCCTTTGTCGATTCGGGCGGCGACTTCCAGACAATGCAGGACAGCCTGGCGCTTTACGGCGATGCCGGCGCAGCGGCGAAAGCTGCGGGAAAATATACCGAGCCGGTGCTGCTGCCGGTCGCCGGCAGCCAGCCTGAAGCCGATGCAAGAATCCGTCGCATCGCCGAACGCCTGATGGTCGGGCTTGGCCTGCGGGATGTGTTTTCCATCGATTTCCGGGTCGAAGCCGACGACAGCATCCACCTCATCGAGTTCGAGGTCTGCCCCGGCCTGCCCTGCTTCGATTTCCGCGATTACTGTCGCCAGCAATGGGGCTTGAGCCTCGCCGATGCGATGGCGGAGGCAGCGGCGAACCGGCTTCTCGCCTAAATCCCCTCGACCAGCACGATTTCGCCCTCGGCCACCTTCTGGCGGATCGCGACGGCGCGCTGGTATTCGGGCGAGTGGTAGCAGTCATGCGCCGCCGCAAGCGACGGAAACTCGATGATCACGTTGCGGTCGCGGCCCGGCCCCTCGGCCTTCTCATGCGCGCCGCCGCGCGCCAGGAACTTGGCGCCGAAGCGGTCGAAGGCCGGTTTGGCAGCTGCGACATAGTCCTTGTAGCCTTCCGCATCGCGCACGTCGACGCGAGCGATCCAGTATCCCTTGGGCATGGCATTTCTCCGAAATGGTTTTGGGGATGTTACGCGGAGCGCATTTCGTCAAGGATCGCTTCCGCCGCCGCCCGCCTGTCGGCCGCGCCGACGATCGGCCGGCCGACGACGAGATGGCTGGAGCCGTTGCGGATCGCCTGCGCCGGCGTCACCACCCGCTTCTGGTCGCCATGGTCGCTGCCCTTCGGCCGGATTCCCGGCGTCACGACCGCCAGGTCGGGGCCGACGATGCGGCGCACCGCCTCAGCTTCCTCGGCCGAGCAGACGATGCCGCCCATGCCGGCATGCAGCGCCTGCTCGGAGCGCCTCAGCACCAGTGTATGCGGATCATACTCATAGCCGGCGTCGATCACGTCCTGCTCGTCCATCGAGGTCAGCACGGTGACCCCGAGCAGGCAAAGGTCGCTGCCCCTCGCGGCCTCGACCGCCGCCTTCATGGTCTTCGGATAGGCATGGATGGTCAGCATGCTCATGCCCATCCTGGCGATGTTGTCGACCCCCTTGGCAACGGTGTTATCGATGTCGAGGAGCTTCATGTCGAGAAAGATCCTGGTGCCGCCGCTGGCCAGCTCGCGGGCGAAGTCGAGCCCGCCGGCAAAGGCGAGCTGGTAACCGATCTTGTAGAAGGAGACGATCCCGTCGAGCTCGCGCACCGCTTTCTCGGCTTCCTTCAGCGTCGGCAGGTCGAGGCCGACGATCAGCCGTTCCTGCATCGTGTCGGCATGCGCGGCGTCCGGGATCATGCCTCGATCCGCGTCGACAGCATGCGCGAGGTTTCGATCAGCGTTCGGCATAGGTGCTCCATCGATTGGCGTAGTCTTTCGTCCCGGAAGTTGCCCTCGTCGTCGAAGGCGTAGCCGCCCTCCGGCACCGAACACTCCGGTGTCACCACCTCCATCCGGCAGCGTACCAGAACGGCGCGCAGATGGTTGATGCAGCGTATCCCGCCGAAGGGTCCGTTGGAAGACGAGCAGAGGCCGGCGACCTTGCCGGCAAGCGGCCTGAACGTCCGGCCGCCATCCTTGCGCAGCTGGCTCACCCAATCGATGCTGTTCTTGAGCAGCGGTGGAATGGAGCCGTTATATTCGGGCGTCGCGATCAGCAGCCCGTCATGGGCGGCGATCATCCGGCCGAGCTTGACGGCGTTTTCGGGAATGCCTTCGTCCTTTTCCAAATCCTGGTCGAGGATCGGCAGCGGATAGTCGGCGAGCGAGATGCGGGTCACCTCGGCGCCCTGCATGGCAAGTTCCTTCTGTGCCACGTCGGCGGTCCTGCCGCTATAGGCGCCGCTGCGCAACGAACCGGCGACGACGAGAATTTTCGGGATCACAGCCATGGGTCTGCCTTGTCACCCGATGGGTATAAGACAAGTGCTATTCAAACCCAACGCTTCAATTCATGCGGCCCCGCGTCGGTAGATCCAAAGCTGCGTCGGCGGAATGTTGCGGATGACGAAATGGAAATGCTCGACCGTATAGTCGCCGCGGCCCGGCGGGATCGGCGACAGCGGCCCGTAAGTCAGCTGCACGATCGGCCGG
Organism: Mesorhizobium sp. M0633; assembly: GCF_040320645.1. Classification (NCBI taxonomy): domain Bacteria; kingdom Pseudomonadati; phylum Pseudomonadota; class Alphaproteobacteria; order Hyphomicrobiales; family Phyllobacteriaceae; genus Mesorhizobium; species Mesorhizobium sp. M0633. Next base: position 250,683 of record NZ_JAMYQC010000005.1, on the reverse strand, counting down.
CCCGCCGGGATACGGTCGAGCAGGCTCTCGACATAGGCGATGCGCTGGGCGACAGGGAAATTGAGCAGCGGCACGCCCGATATCACAGAATCGAAGATCAGGTCGCGCTTGTCGCCAAGCGTCGCGTCGAGATTGAAGGCGTCGCCCTCGATGACGTTGACGCCTGGATAAAGCTGGCGCAGATGGCGCACGAAATCAGTGGAATATTCGACCGCGTAGAGGTTCTCAGGCTTTATGCCCTGGGCGAGGATGGCGCGTGTGATGACGCCTGTACCGGGCCCGACCTCGAGCACCGGCAGGCCGGATGTCGGATCGACGATCGAGGCCATCTTGCCTGCGGTGATGGAACTGGTCGGGACGATCGAACCGACCGCCTTCGGCTTGTCGATCCAGCCCTTGAAGAACTTCAGCTCGTCGTCGAACTTTTCCGCCAGCGTCTTTCGCAGTCCGGGACTACGCGTCATCGAAAGTCCTCCTCAACGCTCCCTCGCATGCTACTTAACAGTTACGAGGTGCAAGACAAGTCGAATCCCCGGATAAGGTGTTGATGACGCTCGGGAAGCGTTTTCCAGGGATCAGCTTCAGTGCTCGCCGAACGTTTCGAAAAAGTCTTTCATGCGGGCGAAAAATCCGCTCGACTGAGGCGAATTGTCCTTTGAGGAAAGCTGCTCGAATTCCTCCAGCAATTCGCGCTGACGGCGCGAAAGGTTCTGCGGCGTCTCAACCACGGTCTGGATGTAGAGGTCGCCGATATTGGGCTGGCGCAGCACCGGCATGCCCTTGCCCTTGAGGCGGAACTGGCGACCGTTCTGGGTGCCTTCCGGCACCTTCACCTTCGTCTGGGTACCGTCCAGTGTCGTCACCTCGAACGAGCCGCCAAGCGCTGCCGTCGTCATCGAGATCGGCACCTTGCAATAAAGATCGGCCCCGTCGCGCTGGAAGAATTCGTGCGGCTTGACCGCGAGGAAGATGTAGAGATCGCCCGACGGGCCGCCGCGCAGGCCGGCCTCGCCCTCATTGGCCAGCCGGATGCGGGTGCCATCCTCGATGCCGGCAGGGATGTTTACCGACAGCGAGCGCTCCTCGGTGACACGGCCCTGGCCGGCGCATTTCGGGCACGGATCCTTGATGGTCTGGCCGCGCCCCTGGCATTGCGGGCAGGTGCGCTCGATCGAGAAGAAGCCTTGCGTGGCGCGCACCTTGCCGTGGCCGTTGCACATCGAGCAGGTGACGGGCTGGGTGCCAGGCTTGGCGCCGCTGCCCGAGCATTCCGAGCAGGAGATCGAGGCTGGCACCCGAATCTGCGCGGTCTTGCCGGAAAATGCCTCTTCCAGCGTAATTTCCATATTGTAGCGCAGGTCGGCGCCGCGCTCGCGGCCGCCGGACGAGCGGCGCTGGCGCCCGCCCATCATGTCGCCGAAAATGTCTTCGAAAATGTCGGCGAAACCGCCGGCGCCAAAGCCTTGCGCCCCGCCATTCATACCGCCGTGCTCGAAGGCGGCGTGGCCGAAGCGATCATAGGCGGCGCGCTTCTGCGGGTCCTTCAGTGTCTCATAGGCTTCGTTGATTTCCTTGAACTTGTGCTCGCAGGCATGGTCGCCTGGGTTGCGGTCGGGATGGAACTGCATGGCGAGCTTGCGAAAAGCGCTCTTGAGCTCCTTCTCGTCGGCGCCCTTTTGCACGCCTAGCGTTTCGTAAAAATCAGCTTTCATGTTTTCCCGCAGTCCGGATAGTCAACGTCTTGAAGCATCGTTGCGTCGTTTGCCGGCACGCTGTTCCGATTTAGGTGTGATGGAGCCGCGATGCCAGTGTCTACGAGGCTTTGTCCGCATTTTTTCGGGCAGCTCAGCGTTTTTCCGGCAAAGGGTTGCAAAAAAGCCCGGCTGTGCGCCGGGCTTTTTCCCTTACCTGTACCGTCAGGCGGTTCAGGCCGACTTCTTCTTCTCGTCGTCTTCGTCGATTTCCTCGAAGTCGGCATCGACGACGTCACTGTCCTTGGCGGCATCAGCCTTGGCGTCGGCCTCGGCGGCTTCCTTCTGCGAAGCCTCGTACATGGCCTGGCCGAGCTTCATCGAGACTTCGGCGAGCGTCTGCGTCTTGGCCTCGATCTCGGTCACATCGTCGCCTTCGGCAGCGGTCTTCAGCGCCGCGATCGCATCGGCAATCGCCGTGCGGTCGGCCTCGGAAACCTTCTCGCCGTATTCCTTCAGAGATTTCTCCGAGGAATGCACCAGCGCCTCGGCCTGGTTGCGGGCCTCGACCAGCGCGCGCCGCTTCTTGTCGGCTTCGGCATTGGCCTCGGCGTCCTTGACCATCTTCTCGATGTCGGCGTCCGAAAGGCCGCCGGACGCCTGGATGCGGATCTGGTGCTCCTTGCCGGTGCCCTTGTCCTTGGCCGAGACGTTGACGATGCCGTTGGCGTCGATGTCGAAGGTGACCTCGATCTGCGGCACGCCGCGCGGCGCAGGCGGGATGCCGACCAGATCGAACTGGCCGAGCGCCTTGTTGTCGGCGGCCATTTCACGCTCGCCCTGGAAGACGCGGATGGTCACCGCCGACTGCGAATCCTCGGCCGTGGAGAACACCTGGCTCTTCTTTGTCGGAATCGTCGTGTTGCGTTCGATCAGCCGCGTGAACACGCCGCCCAGCGTCTCGATGCCGAGCGACAACGGCGTCACGTCGAGCAGCAGCACGTCCTTGACGTCGCCCTGCAGCACGCCGGCCTGGATAGCGGCGCCCAACGCGACGACTTCATCCGGGTTGACGCCCTTGTGCGGCTCCTTGCCGAAGAACTGCTTCACGATCTCCTGGATCTTGGGCATACGGGTCATGCCGCCGACCAGGACGACTTCGTCGATTTCGCCGGCCTTCAGGCCGGCATCCTTGAGCGCCGCCTTGCAAGGATCGATCGTGCGCTGGACGAGATCCTCGACCAGGCTCTCGAACTTCGCCCGCGTCAGCTTCAGCGTCAGGTGCTTGGGGCCGGTGGCATCGGCGGTGATGAAGGGCAGGTTGATCTCGGTCTGCGTGGTGGACGACAGCTCAATCTTGGCCTTTTCAGCCGCTTCCTTGAGGCGCTGAAGGGCGAGCTTGTCGTTCCGCAGGTCGATGCCCTGTTCCTTCTTGAACTCGGCTGCCAGATATTCGACCAGACGCATGTCGAAATCCTCGCCGCCGAGGAAGGTGTCGCCATTGGTCGACTTCACCTCGAACACGCCGTCGCCGATTTCGAGCACCGAAATATCGAACGTGCCGCCGCCAAGGTCATAGACGGCAATCGTCTTGCCTTCCTTCTTGTCCAGTCCATAGGCAAGCGCGGCCGCCGTCGGCTCGTTGATGATGCGCAGCACTTCGAGGCCGGCGATCTTGCCGGCATCCTTGGTCGCCTGGCGCTGGGCGTCGTTGAAATAGGCCGGAACGGTGATGACCGCCTTCTCGACCTTCTCGCCGAGATAGGCCTCCGCCGTTTCCTTCATCTTCTGCAGGATCATCGCCGAGATCTGGCTAGGCGACTGCTTCTTGCCGCCGGCCTCGACCCAGGCGTCGCCATTGTCGCCCTTGACGATCTTGTAGGGGACAAGCTTCTTGTCCTTCTCCGTCACCGGATCGTCGTAGCGGCGGCCGATCAGGCGCTTGACCGCGAAAATGGTGTTCTCAGGATTGGTAACCGCCTGGCGCTTTGCCGGCTGGCCGACGAGGCGCTCGCCGTCGCTGTTGATGGCGACGATGGAAGGGGTCGTGCGCGCGCCTTCCGCATTCTCGATGACCTTGGATTCCTTGCCGTCCATGATGGCGACACAGGAATTGGTTGTTCCCAGATCGATACCGATTACTTTTGCCATTTCTCTAATCTCTCCGCTAAGCAGGCTCTCAGGACCCGTACAGGCGTTCCGACGAAAGCCCCTGTTCACAAGAAATTCCGCTCCGGCAACCGGCATTCGGCGCTGGACGGCTTGGCGCGTATATAAGAACAGGCTGCGTGGCGCGCAAGCATTCTGCGCAAGGCGTTCACCTTTCATCGCGGTTGATCGGATTCGGGACCGGCAGGCCCGTCTTTTCCGGCGGTGATCCAGCCGGCCCGGCCCCCGGCCCATGAACCTTTCCGCCTCACCTCGCGACTGACGCTCAGGTGCCGCGTGGTGCGGCCCCGGAAAGGAAAGCCCCATGACCACAGATCCAGAGGCTCCATGGTCTCCGGGAACAGCAGGAACTCAGCGCGACCATCGCCTTCGGGACCGGGTCGATGCGCTGGGCTTTTCGCTGGTTCCGTTGACCCTGCGCGGACGCAGGCGTATCGTGACGTTGAGGAAAGCAGACAATTCGATCAGGGATGAACGTGCCGGAACGCCGCGCCTTGCCCTGATTTGCGCGCCGGGACCGGATGCTTCTCCCATGACCTGTGGGGGGAGATCCATGTCTTGCGACCACGGCGCGTTCGTGCGCTCTCGTGCCGGCCGTTTGCGCCGCGCCATCCAGGCTGCCAGCGGATTGTCGATCTTGGCGCTCGCCGCTGGGCTCTGGCTCGGTGGCTCGGCCCAGGCTCAGGAAACCCAGATCATCTATCCCGGCTCAATGGCAGTGACCGGATTCTCCGGCACCATCATTCCCAATTTCGAGGAAGGCCTGCCGCCGGGCGTCGATCCCGTCGACGAAACCTTCATCGACACGGCGCGCCCGACCTTGCGCATCTTCGACGTCTCAAGGCTGGGCGGGCCGGCGTCTGGCCAATTGGTCTTCACCCCGCCACCGTTCGAGGTCACGGCCGGGCAAATCGGCCAGGTGTTCGGCATCACCTACGACGACGGCGTGCGCGACGGCGTTCCATCGGCCATTCCAAACCTCTATGCCGGCGCCACGTCGCTGCACGGCATCCGCATAGTCACGCCAGACGGCGACGCCGACGGCCGGCCGGAGCGGCAGCGCCGCGGCACGGCTGACGCGGTCTTCATGGACGGCCAGTTCGGCACCGAAAACGGCGGCGGCTCCGGAACGATCTGGAAGATCGACGGCATCACCGGCGCCGTCTCGAAATTCGCCGATATCGACGCCAATAGCGGTCCCGGCATCGGCGACGTCACTTTCGACAATATCCACCGCCAGTTCTTCGCCAGCGATCTCGACACCGGCCTCATCCACCGCATCGACGCCAATGGCGCGCTGCTCGACACGTTCGACCACGGCATAGCCGGCCGCCCGGCGCACGGGCTTGCCGCCCTTGCCGACGACGGCTCGGTGATTGACATCCAGGGTGCTGCCTTCGACAGCGAGGACCCCGACAGCTGGGGCTACACGCAGGACGAGCGCCGTGTCTGGTCGGTCGCCTATCGTGGCGGCCGGCTCTATTATTCGGTCGGTGATAAGGCGGAGATCTGGTCGGTGGGCGTTGCCGGCGACGGCAGTTTCGCCGGCGACCCGCGCTGGGAACTGACGGTCAAGGCCGACAAGGATTACGCGGTCACCGACATCGCCTTCGACAACGAGGGCTTCATGTACCTGGCCCAGCGCGGCCCGGTGGAGAACCGCTACGACTACAGCCAGTTCGCCGATTCCGGCAAGGGTGAGGTCATCCGCTACTGGCGCGAAAATCCGGACGATCCGGCGACGGAATCGGCCTGGGTGGAAGTGCCGCAGGAATATGCGGTCGGCTTCCCGCAAGACAACCGACAGTCGGCCGGCGGCCTCGACCTGCAATATGGCTACGATGCCGAAGGCAATCTCGATACCGGCGTCTGCACCGACACGCTGGTCGATACCGGCGACAAGTTGCGCGACAACCCGGAGCTTGCCGAACAACTCGCAGCCGGCGGGCCGCTCGCCGTGCACGGCGTGCAAATCACGCCGACGGCACTGGTCAAGCCGGCCAACATGCCGCCTTTCGGCTCGTGGTTCGTCGACTTCGACAATTATTTCGAAGACCCGGAAGTCGAAGGCCATGTCGGCGACGTCGAGGTCTGGCGCCCCTGCGAAGGCCGTGCCGGCTATTACGAGCAGGTGCCGGGCGGCTATCTGCCACCGTTCTATCCGCCGGACTCTCCGCCCCCCGGCAATCTGCCTCCTTGCCTTGATGTCGAGGATGTCAGGTATTTCTGCACGCCCCCCGGCCTCGAGGCCGATCTCTATCTCCATGACCATGCCGGCTTTGGCGGCGATTCGATCAAGGCTCTGTCCAGGACGCCTGGCGTTGGGGTGACTTCACCTCTGTCGCATGCGCCCGGCGCGCCATACACGATCGGCATCACCGGCCATTACCCTGGCGATACGGTCGATGTCGGGCTCTGCTTCTACAGGCAGTCCGATAGCGACAAGGGTGGCTACTACCCTTGCTGCAAGATGACCTTGCGGCTCAGAACCCCAGCCGTCAGCTGCGAACCGTGAGGAGGGGAAGATGAGCAATCTCGCATTTTTCCCGCCTGCGACAAGCAGCCCATCAACCGGCAAACAATCATCCGTCATGGAGACCATCATGAAACCCCTGTCACTCGCCAGGCGCGGCGTGCGCTGGCTGATGGCGGCCGGTATCGCGGTCGCCATGCTGAGTCCGCTGCAAGGCTTCGCTGAAGACCTTGCTCCGGCCAAGACCAAGCCTGCCGATGCGGGCATCTACACTGCCGTTCCAGATCCCAGGCTCGATTTCGACAATCCTCGCACCGTCAATCCGGAGCCGGGCCGGATCGTGCCCTTCTTCACCAAGAAAGGCACCCAGAGAGGCTGCGACTATGTCGTATACTCGCTGAGCTTTGGCTTGCGCGGCAATCCGCAGGGTTTTGCCAGCCCGGACCTCGCCGCCATGCTGAAAAAGGTCAGGCTCGATTTCAGGGACCAGCTCCCGCACGGCCTGCGCATCGTCGGCGTGCATGTGACCGGCGACGGCACCGATGCGTCCGGCGGACCGCTGCCCGGCGCTGCGATCAGCAGTTCGGCTGGCCCGGACGATACCGCGACGGTGTCCGATTTCCGGATTTCCGCCAGCGATCTCGACGGCATCGGCGCTGCGAACCAGCGCGTCATCACGTTCCAGATCACCGCCAAGATCGACCATGCGGCGTTTCCGTCGCCGACGATCGTTCACAACCAGGGCATGGTCAAGGTGAGCCGCGAACGCGGCGCCGGCATCGAAATCCCGTCGCAGGATCCGGGCAAGCCGGACGACGGCAATTATCTCACGGGTGCAAAGACGTCGATCAAGATCGACGTCACCAGGTGCAACCCGCCGCCTCCACCTCCCGGCAAGGAATGCTTCAAGGTGGAGCGCGGCACGGTCGATTGCTTGCCCGGCGGCGGCGCCTTCATCTACCACATGCCGGTCGGCCCAGAGATGGCCGGCAAATGGGTGCAGCTTTCGACGACGACACCCGGCATCACCATCATTCCCGACACGCAATTGGTGCCGGCCGGCGGCGGTGTGCTCAATTGGAAGATCGTCGGCGCTTCACCCGGCGACGTCATCCACATCATCGTCACCGGTATCGAAACCTATGCCGGCCCGAGGGAGGGCTGGGGCCGGTGCTGTACGCAGACCATCGATATCGTCATCCCACGTGATCAGCGCTGCCCGCCGAAGGACAAGGAACCGGATCTGAAAGTCGAAAAGCGCGCCGACGTGCAACGTTGCACGATGGGCGGCGGCTGCGACTTCACCATCAGGGTCACCAATGTCGGCGATGCACCCTACCACGGCAAGATCGTGCTCGACGAAGTCACCCTGCCGGCCGGCTCCACCCTCGATTCAGGGCCGAACCCGCCTTGGGTCTGCGCGCCTGGAACCACCCCGATGATTTGCACTCATCTGGTGACCACGCTCAATCCGGGTGCCTCTGTCGACCTCAAGCTCGGCTTCAAGCCGGCCGCAGGCTGGCGAGGCAGCGTCTTGCGCAACTGCGCCACTTACAATTACGGCGCCAGCGGCAAGCCGCTTTTCGGCAGCCAGCAAAACGATCGCGGCTGTGCATCGATCCCGGTCTGCCGGCGTGGCGATCGTGACCGCGACTGCCGGCCGCCGGTGGAGAAGAAGGTCGACCTGATCCTGAAGAAGCGCGCCCGCACCGAATTCTGTTCGGCCGATGGCGTCTGCACCTTCGTGGTCGACATAATCAACAATGGCAGCGTCCCCTATAATGGGCCGCTGACGGTCGTCGATACCTATCCGGGCGGCGCGCCGGCATCCTCGACCTTCGGCCCGACGCCGCCATGGACATGCGGACCGAACGGCCCCGGCCAGTTCCGCTGCGACACCGCCGGCATCGTGCTGTTGCCTGGCGCCTCGACGCCGATCTTCGTCAGGGCGGTGATGCCGGCCAACTACCGGCCCGACAGTGTCGAGAACTGCGCCGAGGTGAAGGCTATTCCCGGTGAGAACGACATCACCAACAACAGGGCCTGCGCCAAGGAACGCATCCGTCATCCGAATGGCGGCCAGCCGGCCCTGCGCATCACCAAGGTATGCAATGCCTCGCTGGCCGGTGCTGCGGTCGTTTCCTGCCGCATTACCGTCATCAGCCTCGGCACCATTGCCCCGACCGGTCCGGTACGGGTCAACGATGCCGCGACGCTGATAGCCGGCGGAGCGCCGGTCCAGATCCAGACCGTCACCCCAGACGGCGCGGAATGGGCTTGCGGACCGCTTCCGGCCAACACACTGTCCTGCCAGATTCCTGGCGCTGTTATGACGCCTGGAACCAGCCGCCATTTCGACCTGACGGTTGCCGCGAACGGCGAATTCGAGAACTGCGCACGCGGCTCCTACGGCCCGGCTCCGGGAGACGACATCGTCTATCCGATCGGCCAGGCCTGCGCCAAGGGCGGCGGCGCCTCGACCATCCGCGTCGAGAAGACCGGTGATGCCGAGTGCAAGCCCGGCCAGCCCTGCTCGTTCGAGATCACCATCACGAACGATGGGGCGAGCGCCTTCTCTGGCCCGGTTCGCATCGGCGATGCCATCGGCGTCGAAGGCCTCGGCCGGCTGGAGGGCGTTGCGATCACCTCGATCGATCCGCCCTTCGGCTGCTCGCCGGAGCCGGCAACCTTGCCTGCCTCCTGCATTGCCAATTTGACGATCGGCTCGGGGGAAAGCCACGTTCACAACGTGACCGTGGTGCTTCCCGACGACGGTCGCCTGGCAAATCTGCAGGGCACGGTCAATGGTCAGAACTGCGTCGGCGTGCTGTCTCCGAACACGCCGGTGCAAGGCGGTGGCGACGTGTTGTCCCGCGGTGCGGCCGACGTGCAGGGTGATCGTGGCAAGGCCTATGCCTGCCATCCCTTCACCATCAGGAATGAGGTGAAGAAGGAATGCTCGCAAGGCTTCGTCATGAACGACGCCGGCAACTGCGTCTGCCCGCCCGGCACGACCTTCCGCAATGGCCAATGCTCGTCCGGGGGCGGCACGGTCATCGTGCCGAAGCCAAAACCTTGCGTTCTGCTCAAAGGCCAGATCCGCACCGAAGACGGACGCTGCGTCTGTCCGCGCGGAACCGAGCTGGAGAACGGCGCTTGCGTGGGGAAAGAGCCGAAGCCCGAGCAGTGCACCATCCGTGGCCAGATCCACGACGCTGCCGGCGATTGCGTCTGCCCGCGGGGCACCGAAGTCAGAGGCAATGCCTGCCGGCCAATCCAGCCAAGGCCCGAGCAGTGCACCATCCGTGGCCAGATCCACGACGCCGCTGGCGATTGCGTCTGCCCGCGGGGTACGGAAGTCAGGGGCAATGCCTGCCGGCCAATCCAGCCGAAGCCGGAGCAGTGCACCATTCGTGGTCAGATCCACAATGCCGCTGGCGATTGCGTCTGCCCGAGGGGCACGGAATTTCAAGGCAATGCCTGCAGGCGCAAGAAGCCTGTTGTGGTGGAGTGCCCGATATCTGGTCAGATCCACAACAAGCGTGGCGTATGCGTCTGCCCGCGTGGGACAGAGCTGCGCGACGGCGCCTGCCGCAAACCACGGTTGGAATGCGCACCGGGCGCGCGGCCGATCAATGGCCAGTGCCAGCCGATCCGCAAACCGAACCTGCTGCTGAATCCAAAGGTTCTTCAGCAGGTCGTGCCAAGGCGTAAGCCGCAGCTCGAGCAATAGGATCGCGCACCGAACTTCAAACGGTGATGGTTCGCGTCACCCAAAACCCGCCGGAGCGATCCGGCGGGTTCTTTCTTTGGCGGCGCCGTATTTCGGCGGCTTGCATGAACCTTACGGCAGTCAGCAGCGACAAACTCCTGAAGGACCCCATCAACCCATCAGGAGAGAGAAATGCCTTCAGCCAAACGTCTTTTCCGAACTGTGGCGACCACTGCATTGATCGCAGCCTCGCTTGCAGGCACGCCCGCCTTCGCCAAGCAGGCGAACATAAAATCGATGTCATTCCATACGGAAAGCGCCAACACGACAATCCATGTCGGCTCGAGCGACAAGCAGAAATGGGACACGCTGAAAAGCGGCAACGTCCAGTTCTGGGGCCACATGAAGCTCGATCTCTGGTGGCCGGGTTATGTGCAGGATGTCGCCGTATCGCTTGGTGTCTGCGGACCAGGCCAGTGCCAGGCGTTCCCGCCGATCTGGAGTGCTTCACCGCTTAGCCGCGACTACGACCACCAGGAAAATTTCTCCTTTGATCCCTCCATCATCCCGCTGTCGTCGAATACCGGCATCGCCGTCGTACCCGATGGCGATGAGATCATCGCCAAGTGCAACCAGCACCTCCAGGCCGACGGCCCGACCAAATCCTATTCATTCACGCACACATTCCACGCCAGTTTCTCGGCAGCCACCGACACCGCTCTCGACATGGACAATGCGGTCTCCGAGGCACAGGGCGGCAGCTGGCCGCATCCGCTGTACGGATCGCACTATGCCGAGCATGGCTCGTTCGACGTTCAAATCGTCTGCGATGCGGTCGTCAAACCAAAGGTCCAGGACATCGCCACCGATTTCGGCGAGTTCGACGTGAATGACGTCAAGCTGTTCTTGACGACATACCAGTCCAATCAGCCAGGCTCCACGCCTGGCACTGTTTGCCCTTCGCTCAAGGTCACCAGCCGGGCGCAAGCCAACCAGGCCGGGCCGGTTACGATGCGCATCTGGCGCCAGAAGGACGGTGGGCCGATCACCTCCGAGGTGCAGCAGGCATGGGCTTCGTACGATGCAGCGAAGAACGGCTATTTCGCGCTTTATGAAAAATGGGAGGATGTCGGCGCCACCGCCTATTTCCAATACAAGACCGAGATTGTCGGCAACGGCCCGTTCGAGCCCTTCGACGGCTGGAAGGACATCACCGTCCATTGCACGAGTGCCGGCGGCGGCGGCTTCACCGATGCACCGCAGGACAACCCCGACAACCCGCCGGTGCATTCGGACTGGCAGGGCGAGGTCACCGTGTCCGACAGCGCCGGCCTCAAGAAACTCTGCCCGCGCAAGGGTCAGGTGACGTTCGAAGTCGAGCGCGATGCGCCGGGCGCGTTTCACTACCGCATCAGTTGCTCGAATGGTGCCTTCTTTACCGGCACGACTGCGGCCTTCAACAATGGCGGTGTGTTCAAGGCGAGCGCCGCGCACGATCTCAGCATCGTCAGGACGCGCTCGATCCAGTGTACCCTGCAGGAAATCAAGCAGAATGGTTCAATCGCGACCGTCGATACGGATACGGAGGATTTCACCTGCATAAAGCGCATCTTCGATCCGAAGGCCGACGATCTCGTCTCGACCACCCGTCCGGATTCCGATCAGCCCAAGCTGCCTCCGGTCGTCGTCGATCCCGGCCGTAAATGTCTGCCCAGCCAGAATCTGATCCACGGCAAATGCATCGACAGGCCGCTCGTAGACGCGTGCCGCAGCACCGAAAAGCTCGTCAATGGCAAGTGCGCTGGCATCAGCATCCATTGCCTGCCCGGCTATCATCAGGTCAGCCTGAAATGCGTAAGGAATCCGGTGATCGCCGACAGGTGCAACCGCAATGAGCTGCGCATCGACGGAAGATGCGTGCGCAAGCCGCCGGTCGTTATCGACTGCAAGCGCGGCTATCATTTGGTCGGCAAGGCATGCGTGAAGAACCCGGTGATCGTCACCGCCTGCCGTGCAACCGAAAAACTGGTGCGTGGACATTGTGTGCCCAAGCCGCCGCTGAAGAAGCCCGATCTGCAGAAGGTGAAACCAGGCAACGGCAAGCTCTTCCTGCCACGGACGGCCAGGCCGCGGCTTCATCCGAACTGAATCCAAGGCCTTGCCCTGGAAAGTCCTTGCACTGGAGGAAAGGTCTGCACAGGAGAGAAGTGGCTCGCACCGCTTCTCCCCCTTCTGCGCGGATGCGGTATTGACGCCGGATTCCTGTCGACAAGCGGCGCCGAGATGATTACGCCGATGGGGCTCAACAACGGGAAGCGGACATGGCTCAAAAAACCCTGATCGCGCCATCGGTGCTGGCTTCCGATTTCTCGAAGCTCGGCGACGAGGTCGAGGCGGTGGCGGCCGCCGGCGCCGACTGGATCCATCTCGACGTCATGGACGGGCATTTCGTCCCCAACATCACCTTCGGGCCGCCGGTGATCAAGGCGATCCGCAACCGCACCAAGGCCTTCTTCGACTGCCATCTGATGATCGCCCCCGCCGACCCCTATCTGACCGCCTTCGCCGAGGCCGGGTGCGACGGCATCACGGTGCACGCCGAAGCCGGGCCGCATCTCGACCGCTCGCTGCAGACGATCAAAAACCTTGGCAAGAAGGCCGGTGTGTCGCTCAACCCGGCGACACCGGAGACGATGATCGAATACGTGCTCGACCGGCTCGATCTTATCCTGATCATGACGGTCAATCCGGGCTTCGGCGGCCAGGCCTTCATTCCGGCGATCGTCGACAAGGTGAAGCGGGTGAAGGCGCTTATCGGTGACAGGCCGATCCGGATCGAGATCGACGGCGGCATTTCGCCGGAAACTGCGCCCCTGGTCACCGCCGCCGGTGCCAGCGTGCTGGTCGCCGGTGCGGCCATCTTCAAGGGCGGCAGCGTCGAGGCCTACCGGGCAAATATCGAGGCAATCAGGGCGGCGGCGGACAAGGCGGCCGGCTGACCGCCGCCGTTCGGCCGGAGACAGCCGCTCGGGGGGACTTATGAGCAACCATCTGTTCGATGCTTTCCGTGCCCGGATGCCCACGCCCGGACGCCTTTTGATGGAGGCAGAGGACGGGCGCTCGATCAGCTATGGCGAAATGCTGGCGCGCTCCGCTCAACTGGCACATGTGGTGTCGCAGCTGGGCGTCGAAGCCGGCGACCGCGTCGCCGTTCAGGTCGAGAAGAGCCCGGAGGCCATTTTCCTCTATCTCGCCTGTCTGCGTGCCGGCGCGATCTTCCTGCCGCTCAACACCGCCTATACGCTGACCGAGCTCGACTATTTCTTCAGGGATGCCGAGCCGCGACTGATCGTCTGCGACCCGGCGCGAGTGACCGAGATCGGCGCTTTGGCGCAGGCCTCGGGCGCTGCGGTCGCGACACTCGGCAGCAAGGGCGAGGGTTCGTTGACCGATCGCGCCTCTGAGGCGGCCGTGGACTTCCACGACGTGGCGCGCGGACCGGACGACCTTGCTGCGATCCTCTACACCTCCGGCACCACCGGCCGTTCGAAAGGCGCCATGCTCAGCCACGAAAACCTCGCCTCGAATGCGCGGGTGCTGGTCGACCTCTGGCGCTTCACTGCCGCAGACGTGCTGATTCACGCGCTGCCGGTTTTCCACACGCATGGCCTTTTCGTCGCCACCAATGTCGTCCTGATGGCCGGCGCCTCGATGCTGTTCGAAACCAAATTCGACCCGGCCCGCATCGTCTCGCTGCTGCCGCGCGCCACCGTGCTGATGGGCGTGCCGACATTCTACGTCCGCCTGCTGCAGCAGGACGGTTTGAACCGGCAAGCGGCGAAAAACATCCGCCTGTTCATTTCCGGCTCGGCGCCGCTTTTGGCCGAGACGCACAGAGCCTGGCGAGAGCGCACCGGCCACGCTATCCTCGAGCGCTACGGCATGACCGAGACCAACATGAACACGTCGAATCCATACGAGGAAGAGCGGCGAGCCGGCACGGTTGGCTTCCCCTTGCCCGGCGTCTCCCTGCGCATCGCCGATCCCGATGGCGGCGAAACACTTGCCCGGGGCGAGGTCGGCATGATCGAGGTCAAGGGCCCGAACGTCTTTTGCGGCTACTGGCGCATGCCGGAAAAGACAAGGGCCGAATTCCATGACGATGGTTTCTTCATAACCGGCGATCTCGGGCTGATCGATGCCGACGGCTATGTCCACATCGTCGGCCGCGGCAAGGACCTGATCATTTCCGGCGGCTACAATATCTATCCAAAGGAAGTCGAGAGCGAGATCGACGCGCTGCCTGGCGTCGCCGAAAGCGCTGTCATCGGCGTTGCCCATCCGGATTTCGGCGAAGGCGTCACCGCTGTCGTGGTGAGGGCGCCGGGCTCGACCATCAGCGCCGCAGGGATCGTCGAGGCCATCGCCGGGCGCCTCGCCAGGTACAAGCATCCGAAACGGGTGATCTTCGTCGACGAACTGCCGCGCAACACGATGGGCAAGGTGCAGAAGAACCTGCTGCGCGAAGCCTACAAGGACCTCTATACGTCCAAAGCCGGCTAACCCTAACGAGCAGAGCTGCCTGCAAAAACCCTGGCGCCATCGATCCAGACGCTTTTAATGTCCAGATCGTCCGACAGCGAAACGATGTTGGCCGCGGTACCGTTGGCGAAGCGCCCGAGCCGGTGCGACTGGCCGATCGCCTGCGCCGGATAGAGCGAGGCCATGCGCAAGGTTTCATCGAGGTCGAGACCGACGACGCGGTGCATGAAGCGCACCGCGGAAATCATGTCGAGATCCGCGCCCGCCAGCGTGCCGTCGGCAAGTGTCAGCCTGCCATCCTTGCGGTGGATGGTGCGGCCGTTCAGCGTGAACGAGGTCATGTCGGTGCCGATCGTCGCCATGGCATCGGTAACGAGCAGGATCTTGCCCGGCCCCTGCTTGGCGCGCAAGGCGATGGCCATGGTGGCCGGATCGACATGGATACCGTCGGCGATGATCCCGGCATAGAATGTGCCGGTATCGATTGCGGCGCCCGCTAGCCCTGGCTCGCGATTGCCGATCTGGCTCATCGCATTGAACAGATGGGTGACCACCGTTGCGCCGGCCTCGGCAAAGGCGCGAGCCGTGGCATAGCCGGTATCGGAATGGCCGATGCTGACGACAATGCCGGCCTTGCTAAGCGCCGACACCTGGCTGGGCTCGACGGATTCGGGCGCCACCGTCGTCAGCAGCACGGGCAGGTTTTTCCGTGCGGCGATCAGCATCGTCTGGTCGGAGTCTAGCATCGGCCGGACCAAAGCCGGGTCATGTGCGCCCTTGCGGGCGATCGACAGATGCGGCCCTTCGAGGTGCAGGCCCAGGAACCCCGGCACCTTCCTCCGTGCCGCCTCGGCTCCGGCCGCAACCGCCGCGGCGGTGATCTCGGACGTGTCGGTGATCAGCGTCGGCAACAGCGCCGCCGTGCCGAAGGGTGCGTGCGCCCGGCAGATGGTCTCGATCGAGGCGACGTCGGGATGGTCGTTGAGCATGACGCCGCCGCCGCCATTGACCTGCAGATCGACGAAGCCAGGCGCCAGCATGCCGCCGCCGGTCTCGATACGCGCAACATTGGATGGAATGGCGCCGGCGGCAACAATGGCCTCGACGAGGCCGTCGCGCACGACAAGCGCCGCATTGTCGTGCCAGTCGTCGCCATCGAAAATCCGGGCGCCAGTCAGGGCAAAACGGTCGCTCATAGGGTTTCCGTTACCTTGCGCAGATTGGGCGGCGTGTCGGGGTCGAGGCCGCGATGGCGGGCAAAAGCCTCGACGAAACCATAGAACGACACGATCAGCGTCAGCGGGTCGGTCAGCGGATGACCGGTTGCGACATGCGGCAGGCGCTGAGCGCTCTTTGCCTTGCTCGACGTCACAAAGACGGCAGCGCCCTTGCCGGCCAGGCTGTCGGCGGCATCGGCCACCGATGGCTCGGACGCATCGCGAGCAGCCAGAGCCAGCACCGGGAAACCGGGACCGACCAGCGCCAGCGGGCCGTGCATGACCTCGGCGGCACTATAGGCTTCCGCATGCATGGCGCAGGTTTCCTTGAATTTCAGCGCCGCCTCGTTGGCGATCGCCGCCGACGGGCCACGGCCGAGAATGAACAGCGATTTCGGCGTCTCGAGTGCCCCAGCCAGCGCCATCCAGTCGCAGGCGATCGCCTTGCGAAAATGCTCCGGCAAGCGCGCGAGCGCCACCAGGAGTTTGTCGTCGCCGGTGCAATGCGCCATCAAGGCGAGTCCTGCGACGGCTGAATTGACGAAGGTCTTCGTCGCCGCGACGCTGCGCTCCGGTCCGGCCAGGATGTCGATCGCGTAGTCCGAAGCCCGCGCCAGCGGCGAATCGGCGGTGTTGGTGATGGCGACGGTCAGCGAACCGCCGGTCCTCGCCGCTTGCGCCATTGCAACGATGTCCGGGCTCTTGCCGGACTGCGAGATCGCCAGGCAGGCCGAGCCGCCCAGCTTCAGCTTGGCGCCATAGATCGAGGCGATCGACGGGCCGACCGATGCAACCGCCAGCCCGGCGGTCAACTCCACGGCATATTTCATGAAGGTTGCGGCATGGTCGGACGAGCCGCGCGCCACGGTGACGACGAAATTCGGATCGCGCTCGCGAATGCCGCGTCCAGCTTCCGTCAGCACTGCGGCCGAGCCATCGAGCAGGCGGGCGGTGGCCTCCGGGATCTCCTCGATCTCGCGCCGCATATGGGTCGTTGTTGCGGTCATGGCCGGCCCTCTTCGCCCGGCCCGCTCAGCCGGAGTTCGGCGACAAAATCATAGGCGTCGCCCCTGTAGATGGAGCGGGTAAACTCGATCACCTTGCCGCTCGCCAGATAGGAGATACGTTCGATGTGCAGGCCGGCAATGCCCGGCGGTACTTCCAGCAGATGTGCGTCGCCATCGCCGAGATTGGTGGCGGAAATGCGCTGCACCGCCCGCACCGGCCTGTTGCCAGTTTTTTCCAACGCGGCGTAGAGCGACGAACCAATCGCCGCCGGATCGGGCAGCACGCTTGTCGATAGCGAGGCGCGCTCGATCGCCAGCGGCGTGTCGTTGGCGATACGAAGGCGCGCCACGCGCGCAACCAATTCGTTCGATGCCAGGCCGAGCACCATCATCTCGTCGGGCGACGGCGGATAGAGGCCGCGGTCGAGCCAAGCCGAACGCACCGCCATGCCGCGCCGCGCCATGTCTTCGGTAAACGAGGTCAGCATCGACAGCGACTGCTCGACGCGCTCCATACGTGGCGCAACGAAGGTACCGGAACCATGGCGCTGGACGAGGATGCCGCCCTTGACCAGGTCCTGCACCGCCTTGCGCACGGTGACGCGCGAAATGTCGGCCTTGCTAGCGATGTCGCGCTCGGAAGGCAGCGCATCGCCAGGTCCGATCAGCCCGCGTTTGACCGCATCCTCGATGCTCTTCCTGAGCTGCAGATAGAGCGGCGCGCCACTCTGCGACGATTGTTTCAGCGCCGCGAATATCTGGTCGGCGGCCTCACTCATCGAGCTGCCTCCGCCGTGTTTGCGAAAATCCGAACCGCCATCTGAACCGCGCCGCCCAGCGCGTCGTCGAGCGGCGGTTTCAGCAGCGCCCGGTAGCGGGCCGACAGGCGCGGCGCATAAAGCGGCGCCAGCCCGCCGAGCAGGCAGAGCGGATCGTCGCCGCCGAGGTCGAGCACGCCAAGCGCTGCCTCGACATCGGCGACCGCCTTGTCGAGGATCCAGATAGCGACGGCGTCGCCTTTTTCGGCATGTTCGAACACCTTGGGCGCGAAGCCGCCGAAATCGCCGGGCTTGGCATTGGTGGTGAATTCGACCACATCCTCGGGATTGTTGCGGAAAATGGCGAGCATGGTCTGCGTCAGCGGCGATCCCTGGCGGATGCCGTCATAGGCGAGCAGCGTCTGCTCGAGCAGGTCGCGGCCGATGCGGGCGCCGCTGCCCTGGTCGCCGACCTGAAAACCCCAGCCACCGATGGCGCGCGACTTGCCTCGTCTGCGCGCCATATAAGCGGTGCCGGTGCCGAGTATGGCCATGGCGCCGTCGCCTGAGCCAACCGCGCCTTCCAGCGCGATCTCGGCATCGGTCTCGACGCGGCTGATGCGGAACGGCAGGATCGCTTCGAGCTGCTGCCTGTAGGTGCCGACATTGGCGCCGGCAAGACCGAGAACGGCCGGAGTTTGCGGGATCAGTGCGGGATCCCTGCCCGCGGCGACAAAGGCCTGCTGCGCTGCGTCGACGATGTTCGTCCTGGCGCCGGTGAGATCGGTTCGGATGTTGGCGGCACCGCTTTTGGCGCGGCCGAGGACGCTGCCGTCGGCCGTTGCAAGGGCCGCCCTGCAGCTGGTGCCGCCGCCATCGATGCCGAGCACGAATTTCACGCGATTTCTCCTCCGGGCGGATAATACCAATAAAATACCAATAGCCAAGGATTAATTTCCGTTTTCAAAAAAGTTAAGGCGTAGTTTGTTTGAAAATCAGCCAATTTCGTTCGCAAGCCTGCACCGCCGCAAGATTTCATTAATGCGTGTGGACAAGTGGTATTTTTTTGGTATGGTTTTCTCAATTGGAGGAAAGCGGATGGCCGAAACGCGCACCGAAGCGCTTCACCAGAATGCCGAGGGACTGGATATCCAGGCCCCGGAAGCCGTCCTTTCCTCTTTGGTCAACGCACAGATCGAGGCCGCCAAGGCCGTGCACGGCGCCATTCCTGCCATTGCCGCGGCAGCCGAAATCATCGCAAGCAGACTGAAAAGCGGCGGCAAGCTCGCCTATGCGGCTGCCGGCAGTTCGGGCCTGATGGCACTGGCCGATGCGCTTGAGCTGCCGGGCACTTTCGGCATCCAACGCGACCGCATCGCCATCCTGATCGCCGGCGGCGACGAGGCCTTCAAGACACTGGCCGGCGGGCCGGAGGACGACACCGAGGAAGCTTCGGCAGCAGTTGCCGCCGCCCGCATCGGCAAGGGCGACTGCCTGATCGCCGTCTCGGCCAGCGGCTCGACACCTTATGCAGTCAGGGCGATCGAGGACGCCAGGCGCCGCGGTGCGGCGACCATTGCCATCGCCAACAACAGGGATGCGCCGCTGTTGCGGCTGGCCGACATCGCCATCCTGCTCGAAACGCCGCCGGAGCTGATTGCCGGCTCGACGCGCATGGGCGCAGGCACCGCCCAGAAGATCGCGCTCAACATGCTGTCGACGCTCGCCGCCATCCATCTCGGCCATGTCCATGACGGCTACATGGTCAACCTCATGGCCGACAACATCAAGCTGCGCGACCGCGCCGCACGCATCGTCGCCGCCGTCAGCGGGCGCGGCAAGGACGAGGCGGCGCGCCTGCTCGAAAGGAGCGGCGGCGGCGTCAAGACCGCTATTCTGCTCGCCGCCGGCGCCGACAGCGCCGATATAGCCGAGAAGATATTGGAAGGGACCGGCCACAAGCTGCGGCTGGCCCTTTCCGCGATCGAGGGGAGCAAGGGGCGCAATGCCTCTGTTCTCATCAAAACCGAACCTGAAAAAGGTCAACAGGGAGACTGAGCATGACAACGAAGCTACTGACGGCACTTCTTCTCGGCACCAGCATTCTCGGCTCCGCCGGGGTGGCTTATGCCGACGACGTAACGCTCAACATCGAAAGCTGGCGCGGCGACGACCTTGCCATCTGGAAGGACAAGCTGATCCCGGCCTTCGAAGCCAAGAACCCGGGCATCAAGGTGGTGTTCGCGCCGTCGGCGCCGACCGAATATGACGCCGCCCTCGGCGCCAAGCTGGCCGCCGGCTCGGCCGGCGACCTGATCACCTGCCGCCCGTTCGACAAGTCGCTGGAACTCTTCAAGAAGGGCAACCTCGCCGACATCTCGACCCTGCCCGGCATGGAGAACTTCTCCGACGTCGCCAAGTCCGCCTGGCAGACCGACGACGGCAAGTCGAGCTTCTGCGTGCCGATGGCCTCCGTCATCCATGGCTTCATCTACAACAAGGACGCCTTCGACAAGCTCGGCATCAAGGTGCCGGAGACGCGCGACGAATTCTTCGCCGCGCTCGACAAGATCAAGGCCGACGGCACCTACATCCCGATGGCGATGGGCACCAAGGACCTCTGGGAAGCGGCGACCATGGGCTACCAGAACATCGGCCCGAACTACTGGAAGGGCGAGGAAGGCCGCCTGGCGCTGATCAAGGGCGAGCAGAAGCTCACCGATCCGCAGTGGGTCGAGCCCTACAAGGAACTGGCCAAGTGGAAGGACTATCTCGGCGACGGATTCGAGGCGCAGACCTATCCGGACAGCCAGAACCTGTTCACGCTCGGCCGCGCCGCCATCTACCCGGCCGGCTCGTGGGAGATCGGCCTGTTCAACACGCAGGCGCAGTTCAAGATGGGCGCCTTCCCGCCGCCGGTGCAGAAGGCCGGCGACACCTGCTACATCTCCGACCACACCGACATCGGCATGGGCCTCAATGCGGCCTCGAAGAACGCGGATGCGGCCAAGACCTTCCTGTCCTGGGTGGCCTCGCCTGATTTTGCCACCATCTACGCCAACGCGCTGCCGGGCTTCTTCAGCCTGAACAACACCCCGGTGAAGATGGAAGACCCGCTAGCGCAGGAATTCGTCTCCTGGCGCGGCAAGTGCAAGTCGACGATCCGCTCGACCTACCAGATCCTGTCGCGCGGCACGCCGAACCTTGAAAACGAGACGTGGGTTGAATCGGCCAACGTCATCAACGGCACCGACACGCCGGAAGCTGCCGCCAAGAAGCTGCAGGACGGCCTCGACAGCTGGTACAAGCCGGCGAAGTAAGAGCGCGGCGAAGCGTTGTCTCCCCCCTCGAGGGGGAGATGTCGCCGAAGGCGACAGAGGGGGTCGGTCGAGGCAGGCTGCGGCTTGATCGCTGCTGGAAAGCACGGTCGAACGACGATGGCGCGCTGCCTCTGCCGACCCCACCCGCCTCGCTTTGCGAGGCACCCTCCCCTCGAGGGGGAGGGAGGCGCCGCGCCCTTTGACGGCAATAGCAAGACCTGATCGGCGGGGACCGAACGCATGGCCGCAGCACCGAAAAGACCGTTCCGTTGGCATATCGGCGTTTTCCTGGCGCCGGCAGTGCTGGTCTATACGGCGATCATGATCCTGCCGCTGGCCGGCACGCTGCAGCTGTCGCTGTTCCGCAACATCAATCAGTCGCAGGTCTTCGTCGGACTGGAAAATTTCCGCATGCTGTTCGGTGATCCCAACTGGTCGGTCAATTTCTGGAACGCGCTCAGGAACAATGTCTGGTTCTTCATCATCCACATGCTGGTGCAGAACCCGATCGGCGTCCTTTTGGCCGCACTTCTGTCCAGCCCTAGGCTGCGGTTTTCCGCCTTCTACCGCACGGCGATCTTCGTGCCGACGATCCTGTCCTTCGTCATTGTCGGCTTCGCCTGGAAGCTGATTCTGTCGCCGCTATGGGGCGTGGCGCCGCATATGATGGACCTGGTCGGCCTGAAAAGCCTGTTCACGCCCTGGCTCGGCAAGGCGCAATATGCGCTGACCGCGCTCAGCCTGATCTCGGTCTGGCAGTTCGTCGGCATCCCGATGATGCTGATCTATGCGGCACTGCTGTCCATTCCCGAAGAGGTGATCGAAGCAGCCGAATGCGACGGCATCACCGGGATGGCGCAGTTCTGGAAGATCAAGCTGCCGCTCATCCTGCCGTCGATCGGCATCATCTCGATCCTGACCTTCGTCGGCAATTTCAACGCTTTCGACCTGATCTACACCGCGCAAGGGGCGCTGGCCGGGCCGAACTATTCAACCGATATTCTCGGCACCTTCCTCTACCGCGCCTTCTTCGGTTTCCAGCTGCAGGTCGGCGATCCCAACATGGGCGCGGCGATCGCCACGATGATGTTCCTGATCATCCTGGGCGGCGTCTGCGTCTACCTGTTCCTCGTGCAGACGCGCCTGCGTCGCTACCAGTTCTGAGGCGCCACATGAGCACGGCAACCCGCTCGCTGCCCCGCACCATCGGCGCGCATGCGATCCTTCTGACCTACACCGCAATCGCGCTGTTTCCGGTCATCCTCGTGATCATGAATTCGTTCAAATCACGCGCAGGGATTTTCGGCGCGCCGCTGACGCCGCCGACGCCAGGTACCTTCGACCTGATCGGCTACACGACGGTGATCGGCCAGGGCGATTTCATCCACTATTTCCAGAACAGCCTTGTCGTCACCGTCGCCTCGCTGTTCTTCGTGCTTTTGTTCGGCGCCATGGCGGCTTTCTCGCTGTCGGAATACCGCTTCCGCGGCAATTCGCTGATGGGGCTCTATCTGGCGCTCGGCATCATGATCCCGATCCGCCTTGCCACCGTCGCCATCCTGCAATTGATGGTGGCGAGCGGGCTGGTCAACACGCTGACGGCGCTGATCCTGGTCTACACGGCGCAGGGCCTGCCGCTTGCCGTCTTCATCCTGTCGGAATTCATGAAGCAGGTCTCGGACGATCTGAAGAATGCGGGCAGGATCGACGGCCTGTCCGAATACACCATCTTTTTCCGGCTGGTGCTGCCGCTGGTGCGCCCATCGATGGCGACGGTCGCGGTCTTCACCATGATCCCGATCTGGAACGATCTGTGGTTCCCGCTGATCCTGGCGCCGTCGGAGGAGACCAAGACAGTGACGCTCGGCGCGCAATTGTTCCTCGGCCAGTTCGTCACCAACTGGAACGCCATCCTGGCGGCACTGTCGCTGGCGATCATGCCGGTGCTGATCCTCTACGTCATCTTCTCGCGGCAGCTGATCCGCGGCATCACTTCGGGAGCGGTCAAGTGAATTCGCAACAACCTCTTCGCGTCGTCGTCGCCGGCCTCGGCAATATGGGGCGCAGCCATGCGCTGGCCTATCACACCAATCCGGGATTCCAGATCGCCGCGCTGGTCAACCGCTCCGATGTGCCGCTGCCGGAAGGGCTTTCGACCTACGCCATCCGGCGTTCCTTCGACGAGGCGCTGCGCGATGAAAAGCCCGACGTCGCCTGCATCGCCACCTATTCCGACAGCCATGCCGATTATGCGGTCAGGGCATTCGAGGCCGGCTGCCACGTCTTCCTCGAAAAGCCGCTGGCAACCACGGTCGCGGATGCAGAGCGGGTCGTCGCGGCGGCCAAGGCCAACGGCAAGAAACTGGTGATCGGCTATATCCTGCGCCACCACCCGTCCTGGATCAGGCTGATCGCCGAGGCGCGCAAGCTCGGCGGCCCTTACGTGTTCCGCATGAACCTCAACCAGCAATCCTCCGGCCACACCTGGGAGACGCACAAGCAGCTGATGCAGACGACGTCGCCGATCGTCGACTGCGGCGTGCATTATCTCGACGTGATGCTGCAGATCACCGACGCCAGGCCGGTCGAGGTGCGTGGCATGGGGCTGCGGCTGACCGACGAGATTGCGCCCACGATGTATAATTACGGGCATCTGCAGGTGCTGTTCGACGACGGTTCGGTCGGCTGGTACGAAGCCGGCTGGGGGCCGATGATTTCGGAGACGGCTTTCTTCGTGAAAGACGTGATCTCGCCCAATGGCTGCGTGTCGATCGTCATGAAAGAGGGTGTCAGGTCCGACGACATCGACACCCACACCAAGACCTCGACCATCCGCCTGCATAGTGCGGCGACCGGCGCGGATGGCAAGTTCGCCAAGCCGGACGAAATGCTGTCGATGCAAGGCGAGCCCGGCCATCAGGACCTCTGCGACCTGGAACAGGCGTTTGTGCTGAAGGCGGTCCGCGAGGATCTGGACTTGACCCGCCACATGGACGACGCGGTGAAGTCGCTCGCCGTCTGCCTTGCCGCAGACGAGAGCGTGCGCAGCGGCCTCGCCGTGAAACTCTAGAACAGGGACGAAGCCGTGGGCTCGCTGAACATCGAGAACGTGAAAAAGGCCTTCGGGCCGGTCGAGGTGCTGAAGGGCATCAACCTCGAGGTGACCGATGGCGAGTTCGTCGTCTTCGTCGGTCCATCCGGCTGCGGAAAGTCGACACTGCTGAGGGTCATCGCCGGGCTGGAGGACTCGACCTCGGGCCGCGTGGTCATCGACGGGGCGGACGTCTCCGCCACCCCGCCGGCCAAACGCGGCATCGCCATGGTGTTCCAGACCTATGCGCTCTATCCGCATCTGACGGTGAAGAACAATATGGGCCTCGGCCTCAAGCAGGCGGGCACACCGGCGGCCGAGATCGACCGCCGCATCGGCATCGCCTCCTCGATGCTGTCGCTGGAGCCCTACCTCTCGAGGCGGCCGGCCGAGCTCTCCGGCGGCCAGCGCCAGCGCGTCGCCATCGGCCGCGCCGTGGTGCGTGAGCCCAAGCTGTTTCTGTTCGACGAGCCGCTGTCGAACCTCGACGCCGCACTGCGCGTCAACACCAGGCTGGAGATCGCGCAATTGCATCGCCGGCTGAAGGCCACGATGATCTATGTCACCCACGACCAGGTCGAGGCGATGACGCTGGCCGACAAGATCGTGGTCCTTAATGCGGGCAGGATCGAGCAGATCGGCGGACCGATGGAGCTTTACAATTCGCCGGCAAATGAATTCGTCGCCGGCTTCATCGGCTCACCGAAGATGAACTTCGTCGACGGCGCCAGGCTTGGCGAAACGGCAAAGACCATCGGCGTCCGTCCCGAACATCTGACCGTCGATCCCAAATCCGGCGCCTGGAAAGGCACGGTCGTCCATGCCGAGCACCTTGGCGCCGACACCAACCTCTATCTCGACTGCGAGAAGGCCGGCTTGATCACAGTGCGCATTTTTGGCGTCTATAACGCCGAACCTGGTGCCACGCTCTACGCGACGCCGGATCCGGCGAAGACATACCGGTTTGGAGCCGACGGGAAGGTGCTGAAATAGCTGGTGCCGACTCCCCTTCTCCCTTGTGGGAGAAGGTGGCCGAGCGAAGCTCGGTCGGATGAGGGGTGTTGGACGGATCGCTACGCTGAAGGCGTAAGCGACGGAAATCCTTCGATGTTTTCTCGTCGCGTTTCTTCCAGCACCCCTCATCCGTCTCGGCGCTGCGCGCCGATCCACCTTCTCCCACAAGGGGAGAAGGAAGAGCGCCTACAAATCCGCCTTGAACGTCTGCTTCTGGATGCCCAGCCCCTCGATACCGAGCTCGACCACGTCGCCGGGCTTCAGGAAGAGCGGCGGCTTCATGCCGAGGCCGACGCCGGGCGGCGTGCCGGTCGAGATGATGTCGCCCGGGTGCAGCGACATGAACTGGCTGAGATAGGAGACGAGATAAGCGACGCCGAAGACCATGGTCTTGGTCGACCCGTTCTGCATCGTCTTGCCGTTGACCGTCAGCCACATCGGGATGTTCTGCGGGTCCTTGACCTCGTCCTTGGTCACCAGCCACGGGCCGATCGGCCCGAACGTGTCGCAGGACTTGCCCTTGGTCCACTGGCCCTGGCGCTCGGCCTGGAAGGCGCGCTCGGAGACGTCGTGCGCGACGCAATAGCCGGCGACATAATCCAGCGCCTCGGCCTCGGTGACATACTTTCCAGTCTTGCCGATCACCACGCCGAGCTCGACCTCCCAGTCGGTCTTCACCGAGCCGCGCGGGATCAGCACGTCGTCATTCGGCCCGACAATAGCCGAGCTTGCCTTCATGAAGATGATCGGCTCCGGCGGCACGGTGGCACCGGTTTCGGCGGCGTGGTCGGAATAGTTGAGACCGATGCAGATGAATTTGCCGGTGCCGGCGACGCAGGCGCCGATCCGCGGCTTGCCGGAAACCGCCGGCAGCGTCTTCGTGTCGAGCTTCGACAATGTCTCGAGCGATGCCGGGTCAAGTGCCTTGCCGGCAATGTCGGTGACATGGGCGGAGAGGTCGCGGATCGTTCCATCGGCATCGAGCAGGCCGGGGCGTTCGCTCCCCGCCTCGCCATAGCGCAGCAGTTTCATGCAGTTTTCTCCCAGTTGCGACCAGAGGCCGTTTGCAAACTCGCTCCGCTGCGGCGAATGGCGTAGGTTTCGAGAACCGGAGCGGAGCGTACTTAAAGTACGTGAGCACCGGAAGCGCAGAAAGCCGCGTCAGGCGCCCGGCGGAGTAGGGTTTTCAAATGGCCTCTTAGATCGACCAGCCACCGTCGATATTATAAGCCTGCCCCGACGTATAGGTGGCGCCGGCGAGATAGACGGCGAGATCGGCGATTTCCTCGGGCGTGCCGAGCCGGCCCATCGGCTGGCGGGCGATGAAGGCGGCGCGAGCTGCTTCGTAGTCGCCCTGCGCATGCATGCGGTCCTGCAGCGACGGGCTTTCGACCGTGCCCGGACAGATCGCATTGCAGCGTATTCCCTTGCCGACATAGTCGGCGGCGACCGATTTGGTCAGGCCGATGACGGCTGCCTTGGTCAGCCCGTAAACGAAGCGGTTCGGCACGCCCTTGGTCGAACTGGCCAGCGACGCCATGTTGATGATCGAGCCGTCGCCGCGCTCCAGCATGCCGGGCAGCACGGCGCGGATGGTGCGGATCATCGAGCGGACATTGAGATCATAGGCAAAGTCGAGATCGCCGTCCTTCATCTCGAGGATCGAGCCGGAATGGACGAAGCCGGCGCAATTGAACAGCACGTCGACGGCGCCGATCTCGGCAAAAGCGGCGTTCACCGCCTCGTCGTTCAGCACGTCGAGCTTGCGGGTCTTGATACGGGGCGTCTTGCCGAGGTCGGCGAGCACCACCTCGTTAATGTCGGTGGCATGGACGACGGCGCCGGCCTTGGCGAACGCCAGCGCGCTCGCCCGGCCGATGCCTTGCGCCGCCGCCGTGACGACAACGATTTTGCCTGTCAGATCCGCCATGCTTTTCTCCTCGCCCGTCTGTGGTCGTTCGGCTTTTACCGGCGCAAGGCCGCGGCGCAATGTGCCAGCCGGGCACTACCATCCCGCCTGTTTCGATATTCGCCTGCCAGCCAAATGTTTTTTCTCGGTAAAGAACATTTGTTGGCCCGTCAAGCCCGGACGTCCCTCCGGGACACTCAGTCGCCGTAGGGCACCCAGACGTTCTTGACCTCGATCGCACGGCGCAGCAGGGCATCGCCGGCTGCTTCGTTCGAGGGCCAGTCGAGGCTGTGGCCGTTGCCGGTCCAGACGCGTTTGAGATTGCCGATGGACTCGGCCTCGGCCTTGGCGCAAGTCTCGGCATCAGCGAACACCCAGAGCCCGTCGACATCGTCATGCTTGGCCAATACGCCGGCAAGCTCGGCGCTACGGCCGGTGACGATATTGATGGCGCCTGCCGGAACGTCGGAATATTCGATGACCTGGTAGAGGTCGGTGGCAAGCAGCGGGTATTTTTCGGACGGCACGGCGACCACGGTGTTGCCCATGGCGAGCGCCGGCGCCACCAGCGAGATCAAGCCAAGCAAAGGCGCGTTGTCCGACGCGACGATACCGACGACCCCGACCGGTTCGTGCAGTGCCAGCGTGACGGCGCGGGCCGGCGGCTGGTGGACGCGGCCCTCGAATTTGTCGGCCAAGCCGGCATAGAGGAACAGGCGCTCGATCGACAGCTCGACCTCGTCACGCGCCGCCTTGGCGGTCGCGCCGGTGAGCTGGGTCAAACGGGCGGCAAACTCGTCGGCGCGGCCGGACAGATTTTCGCCCAGGTAGTAGAGCACTTGGCTGCGGTTGTAGGCGGTCGCTTCCGGCCAGGCCTTGCAGGCGCGCGCGGCCGCGACGGCGTCACGGATATCCTTGCGGTTGCCGAGACCGACCTCGCCGGCAAGCTTGCCCTTGGCGGTGGCGATGGCGAAGGAATAATTGCCGTCCGGCCGGACCTGCTTGCCGCCGATGAACAGCTTTGCCGTGCGGTCGATGGCGCCACCTTCCGCCTGCTCGACAGGTTGAGCCGAAGACGTTGCCGGCTTGATGAACGGGCCGAGCGGCAGTTTTGCCGAGAGATATTCGAACATGCCCTCGCACCCGCCTTCGCGGCCAAAGCCGCTCTCGCGGTAACCGCCGAAGCCGCAGGCGGCGTCGAACATATTGGTGCCGTTGACCCAGACGACGCCCGCCTTCAATTGGGGCGCGACGTGCAGAGCAAGATTGATGTTCTCGCTCCACACCGAAGCGGCCAGGCCATAGCGTGTGTTGTTGGCGAGCTCGACCGCTTCCTCGGTGTTGCGGAAGGTCATGGTGGCAAGCACCGGCCCGAACACCTCTTCCTGTGCCAAGATGTTAGCCGGCGAAACACCTGTCGCCAGCGTTGGCAGATGGTAATAGCCCGAGGAGGGCAGTGCCGAGTCCGGCTGCCAGCAGATTGCGCCCTGCTTGGCGCCCTCGGCGATCAGGCCCTTGACGCGATCGAGCTGGGTCAAATCGACCAGCGGGCCGATATCGGTGTTCTTGTCGAGCGGGCTGCCGACGCGCAGCCGGCTCATCCGCGTCTTGACCTTGGCGATGAAGGCGTCGGCGATGCCTTCCTGCACCAGAAGGCGCGAGCCGGCACAGCACACCTGGCCCTGGTTGAACCAGATGCCGTCGACCAGACCCTCGACGGCGCTGTCGAGGTCGGCATCCTCGAAAACGACGAATGCCGATTTGCCGCCAAGCTCCAGCGACAGTTTCTTGCCCGAGCCGGCAGTGGCCTTGCGGATGATCTTGCCGACCTCGGACGAACCGGTGAAGGCAATCTTCTGGATCCCGGGATGATTGACGATTGCCCCACCCGCCTCCGGCCCGCCCTGGACGATGTTGACGACGCCCTTCGGCACGCCTGATCGTTCACAGATCTCGGCGAACAGGATCGCGGTGAGCGGCGTGAATTCGGCTGGCTTCAGCACCACGGTGCAGCCGGCGGCGAGCGCCGGCGCGATCTTCCAGGCCAGCATCAAGAGCGGGAAGTTCCACGGGATGATCTGGCCGACGACGCCGACCCCCTTATGGTCGGGAAAATCCCTGTCCAGCGCCTGCGCCCAGCCGGCATGATGGATGAAATGGCGGATGGCCAGCGGCACGTCGATGTCGCGGCTTTCGCGGATCGGCTTGCCATTGTCGATTGTCTCAAGCACCGCGAACAGCCGTTGGTGACGTTGCATGGCGCGGCCGATGGCATAGAGCACTTTGGCTCGGCTGTAGCCGGTGCTGGCGCTCCATTTCGGCAGCGCTTTTGTGGCGGCCGAAACCGCCGCGTCGATATCGGCGGCACCGGCATCCGACACCTTGGCCAGCAGCTTTCCCGAGGACGGATCGCTGGTGTCGAAGGTTTTGCCTCCGCTGGCTGCCTTCCAGTCGCCGCCGATAAACAGCGCTTTGCCGAAATCCCGCGCGGCAAGCCACGCATCGGCCTCGTTGCGCGCCTCCGGCGCCGGGCCGTATTCCATGGCGTGATAGCGTTCGAGAATGTTCATGGCGCGCTCCGAATCACGCCATCGCGTGGCGATGATTGGCCGAGTAGTGGCCGGTCAGATGATGCTCGAGCTGGCGCTCGATGTCGGTCAAAAGGCTCGATGCTCCGAAGCGAAACAGCTCCGGCTCCAGCCACGGCCGGCCAAGCTCTTCCTTCATCAGCACCAGCCAATCGAGCGAGGCTTTTGCCGTAGAAATGCCACCGGCCGGCTTGAAGCCGATCAGATAGCCGGTTTCCTCGAAATAGGCGCGGATCGCGCGCACCATGGCAAGGCCGACCGGCAGCGTCGCGTTGACGCTTTCCTTGCCGGTCGAGGTCTTGATGAAATCTGCACCCGCCATCATCGCCACCATCGAGGCGAGCATGACGTTGCGCAGCGTCGCGAGGTCGCCGGTGCCGAGGATCACCTTCAGATGGGCCTCGCCGCAAGCGGCGCGCATCGAGACAATCTCGTTATAGAGCTCCTGCCATTTCGCCCCGAATACCAGGCCGCGCGGGATGACGACGTCGATCTCGTCGGCGCCGTCCCTTACCGATGCTTCGATCTCCTGCAGACGTGTCGAAAGCGGTGCAAGGCCATGCGGGAAAGCCGTGGAAACGGCGGCGACATGGACGCCGCTGCCGCGCAGCGCTTCGACGGCAGTGGCGACGAAGGGCTGATAGACGCAGACCGCCGCCGGGCGGATCCTTTCACCAGTAATGCCGAGTCCCTCGGCAATGTCGCGACGGAACGGGTTGACCGCCTTGGCACAAAGCCGGCGCACGCGCTCTTCCGTGTCGTTCGAGTTCAGCGTCGTCAGGTCCATGCAGGCGACGGCGCGCAGCAGCCAGGCGGCCTGGTTATCGGCCTTGATCGAGCGTCTTTTAGTCAGGCTGGCGACGCGGCGTTCCAGCGCCGAGCGGTTGACGCCGCGCATCGATTCCATGAAGCCGAGATCGAGCCTCATGCCGGGATTGCGAGCAATGCCATGGGCTTGCGGGATTGGTGCATTGGCGGCGGCGCGCGCCGGCAGCGGCGTGACCTTCGATGTGCCGACGTCGGTTTCGCGGATTGTGCTGCTCATCTCCTGCCCCTTGTTCAGCGACTTATACTTATGCCGAAGATAGACCGCGAAGCAGCGCTTCACGAGTCCTTCAAGCGGTCATAGCGGAAAAAGACAGTCAAGGCAGCCGACTTTTGACCGCATGATCAAAATCAGGGTCGCAAACCAGTGGACGCTGAATTGCCGCGTCTCAGCCGACGAAGGCGCGCTCGACGACGAAGCTTGCCGGATGATGCAGCGAGCCTTCCTGGAAGCCGTGGCTTTCAGCCAGCTCCTTGACGTCTTTCAGCATATGCATCGAGCCGCAGATCATGATGCGGTCGGTCTCGGGATTGAGCTTGTCGATGCCGAGATCGCTGTAGAATTTGCCCGAGCCGATCAGCGCGGTGATGCGGCCCATGCGCTCGGAGATCTCGCGCGTCGTTGAATTGTAGAGCGTGACGCGGCCGCCGGTCAGTTCGCCGATCAGCGGATCGTTCTCCAGTGCGGCCACCAGCTCCTGGCCGTAGGTGAGCTCGGCATTGTCGCGGCAGGTATGGGTCAGGACCACCTGCTCGAACTTCTCATAGGTGTCGGGATCGCGCAGCAGGCTGGCGAAGGGAGCAATGCCGGTGCCGGTCGAGATCATGAACAGGCGCTTGGCCGGCGTCAGCGCGTCGACCACCAGCGTGCCGGTCGACTTCTGCCGCATGATGACGGTGTCGCCGATCTCGATCTTCTGCAGCTCCGAAGTGAGCGGGCCGTCCGGCACTTTGATCGAGAAGAATTCGAGTTCGTCGTCCCAGGCTGGGCTGGCGATCGAATAGGCGCGGAACACCGGCTTCTCGGCATTGGGCAGGCCGATCATGACGAACTCGCCGGAGCGGAAGCGCAGCGACTGCGGCCGGGTGATGCGGAACGAAAACAGCCGGTCGGTATAGTGCTTCACCGAGACGACGGTTTCGGCATAGACATTGGCCGGTATCGGGAACTGCAACGGCCGGGCGCCGGCAGTGTTGAACGCGGATGTGGTGTTCATCAAACCTAACCTTCCGGGCCAGCTCAGCGCCCGCGCCAAATCTTCACCTGCGCGCCCGAACCGGTCAGGTTCCAGCGTGCCGTTTGCACACTCCGAAGCGGTAAGCTCTTGTGTCCGGAATTTATTAGTATACAAACGATATTTGCGTCAAGACGCCGCCGTAAAACAGCTTTCCAAACTGAGGCATGTAGGCAGTTCGGGCATTTCGGGTTTCGACAATGGGACAGAATTTTTCGGCGCAAGCGCTGGATTCGACGGGCAGCGTCGTCGCCGGCATCGATGTCGGCGGCACCTTTACCGACCTGCTTCTGATCGACGGCCGTGACGGTGGCCGGGTGCACATCGCCAAGACCCCGACGACAGTCGACAACCAGGCGTTCGGTGTCGTTTCGGCGCTTGGCGCCACCGGATTTCCGGTCGACGGCATCGACCTCATCGTGCACGGCACGACGACGACCACCAACGCGGTACTGGAGCGCCGGCTGGCCAAGACCGGCATGATCACCACGCGCGGCTTTCGCGACGTCATCGAGCTTGGCCGGCGGACACGGCCGCAAGCCTATGGCATGACAGGCACGTTCGTGCCGATCATTCCGCGCAATCTGCGGCTCGAAGTGTCGGAGCGGGTCGAGGCCTCGGGCGCGGTGCGCATACCGCTCGACGAGGCCGAGATGCGGGCAGCGATTTCACAACTGATCGCAGCCGGCTGCGAATCCCTCGTCGTCCATTTCCTGCATTCCTACGCCAACCCGGCGCATGAGCGGCGCGCCGCCGAGATAGCGGCCGAGCTTTGGCCGAACGGCTACATCACGACAGGCCACGCCCTGCTTTCGGAAGCGCGCGAATTCGAGCGCGGCGTCACCGCTTCGGTCAACGCTTCGGTGCAACCGATCCTCGAACGCTATGTCGAGCGGCTGCGCAAGGAGCTGGCGTCAAAAGGCTACGCCCGCGACTTCCTGATCATGAACGGCAATGGCGGCATGATCTCGGCCCGCTTTGTCACACGTGAGTCGGCCAAGACCGTCATGTCCGGCCCCGCTTCCGGCGTCATTGCTGCCGCCTACACCGGCAAACGCGCCGGCTTCGAAAACCTGGTCACCTACGACATGGGCGGCACCTCGACCGACGTGGCACTGATCCGCAACGCCGAGCCGGCGGTGTCGAACGAGATCGAGATCGAATATGCGATGCCGATCCACGTGCCGATGGTGGCGGTGCATACGGTCGGCGCCGGCGGCGGCTCGATCGCCCACGTCGATGCGGCCGGCCTGGTCCAGATCGGCCCGGAAAGCGCCGGCGCCAATCCCGGGCCAATATGCTACGGACGCGGCGGCTTGGAGCCGACCATCACCGACGCCAATCTGGTGCTCGGCCGGCTGGCGCCGAAAAAGCTGCTTGCGGTGGAAAATCCGGTCACCGTCGAACGCGTCACCGGCATATTCGAGGACAGGATCGGCCGCGCCACCGGCCTGTCCGGCGTCGAGGCGGCGGGTGCCGTGCTGCGGCTTGGCAACGTGAAGATGGCCGGCGCCATCCGCATGGTGTCGGTGTCGCGCGGCCACGACCCGCGCGATTTCGCGCTGTTCGCCTTCGGCGGCGCCGGGCCGCTGCATGCGACGGCACTGGCGCGTGAGCTCGGCCTGCCCAAGGTGCTGGTGCCGGCGCGGCCGGGCATCACCAATGCGCTCGGCTGCGTCGTCGCCGATCTGCGCCATGATTTCGTTAATACGGTCAACCAGCCGGTGGCCAGTCTCGATGAAATCCAACTCCACGAGACATTGGAACGGCACCGAAACGAAGGCAAGGAGCTGATCGGCAAGGAGGCGGTGAAGCCGGAAATGATCCGCGTTACGCATTCCGCCGACATGCAGTTCGTCGGCCAGACGCATATCATCAACGTGCCGCTGCCGTCGTCTGCGGTGACACGCGATGGACTGCAGCAACTGTTCGAGAAGGCCTATTTCGCCCGCTTCAAGGTCCAGTTGCCGGAAATCCGCGCCAATCTGGTCAACCTCAACACCTCGGTCACCGGCGTGCGGCCGGCAATCGATCTGTCCCGGCTGATCGACCCGGCTGGGCGCGCCAAAACGCTCGAAGAGGCGCGGCGCGAGATCCGGCCTGTCTGGTATGGCGGGCGCTGGTACGACACGCCGGTCTACAGCAGAGAGAAGTTGCCGCTCGACGCAACAATCGAAGGTCCGGCGATCCTCGAACAGATGGACGCGACGACTGTGCTGGAGCCCGGTGACCGGGCGCGATCGGATGCCGACGGCAACATCATCATCGATATCGGCGAGGCCTGAGATGGAAAAACTCGACGCCATCACCCTTTCGGTCATCCAGGCGGCGCTACAGCAAGTCTGCGACGAAATGGACCTGACATTTTCGCGCGCCGCCTTCTCGCCTGTCATCGCCGAGGCCAATGACCGTTCGGATGGCATCTATTCGGCGCTCGATGGTTCGCTGATCGCGCAAGGCAGCCAGGGCCTGCCGGTGTTCGTCGGCGTCATGCAGTATTCGACCAAAACGGTGATCGAGATGATCGCCGACGGTCGCTGCCTGCCGCCCGAGCCAGGCGATATCTACATCGTCAACGATCCCTATCTCGGCGGCACCCATTTGATGGATGTGCGCTTCGCCATGCCGGTCTATCGGGACGGCAAGATATTCTGCTGGCTGTCGAACACCGGCCACTGGCCCGACATCGGTGGTTCGGTGCCGGGCGGCTTTTCCGCCTCGGCAACAGCGGTCGAGCAGGAAGGCTTGCGACTGCCGCCGGTGAAATTATTCAAGAAGGGCGTGCTCGACCCTGAGATCTACGCCATCATCTGCTCGAACATCAGGGTTGCCGACCAGCGCATCGGCGACATCCGGGCGCAGGCGGCGGCACTGCTGATCGGTCAAGACCGACTGAACGGAATCCTGGATCGTTACGGAGATGAAACGGTCGTCGGTGCGATCGCCGAACTGCGCCGCCGCGCCGCCGAACAGATGCGCGCGAACATATCAGCCATTCCCGACGGCATTTACCGGTCGCAGGCTTTTGTTGATTCCGACGGCGTGGTCAACGAGCCGCTGACTATCGCGCTGGCGGTCGAAAAACAGGGCGACACGCTCAGCTTCGACTTCTCCGGTTCGTCAAAGCCCTGCGCTGGGCCGATGAACAGCGTGCTGGCGACGACCTTGTCCTCGGTCTATCTCGCCATGCGGCACATTTTCCCCGACGTGCCGATCAGCGCCGGTGCCTTCGAGCCGCTGATCGTCAAGCGGCCGGAAGGCACCTTCCTCGACGCCAAATATCCGCGCCCGGTATCGGGCTGCGCGGCCGAGGTTTCGCAGCGCATTGCCGAGGCGGTGTTCGCTGCGATGGTGCAGGCGCTGCCGGACAAGGTGACGGCGGCTCCGGCCGGCTCCAGCGGCAATTTCGCGCTCGGCGGCAACGATCCGGCGCGCGGCCGCGATTATGTCATGTACCAGATCTCCGGCGGCGGCTATGGCGGCAATGCCGGTCACGACGGCCTGACCAATGGCTGCTCGACCATCGGCATTTCCAAGTCGCCGCCGGTCGAAATCATGGAGCAGGCCTTCCCGGTGCTCTACCGGCATTATGCCTTACGCGAAGGCTCGGGCGGCGCCGGCAAGCACCGCGGCGGGTTTGGGCTCGCCTATGAGGTCGAGATCCTGCGCGGCGACGCCCGCGCCTCTTTCGTCATGGATCACGGCCGCTTCGGCCCGCAAGGCGCGCTCGGCGGCAAGGACGGCGCGGTCAACACGGTCACCGTGTTCCGCGGCGGCAAGGAACATGTGCCGCCGCATCTATCCAAGGAGCAGGACATCGCGCTGAAGGCAGGCGATCGCGTGCGCGTCGGCACACCGGGCGGCGGCGGCTACGGCGATCCGTTGCAGCGGGACGCCGATCTGGTGTCGAGGGATGTCGCGCTGGGCTATTACACGCCCGCAGAAGCCGCCGAAAAGTTCGGCGTCGCTCTCTCGGCGGGTGGATTGGGGATCGACCGGGCAGCCACGGAAAAGAGGCGCGCCGGCTGACGGCGCGGCCCCGGATTTCCGTTATTTGCGACCAACGATCAGTTGCGGTGATCCAGCCTCGCGACCAGCCGGTCGCCGGCCCACTGGATACCGCAGACCAGGACGATCAGCACAATGACAACGGCGATCATGACCGACGTCTCGAAGCGCTGGTAGCCGTAGCGGATGGCGAGGTCGCCGAGCCCGCCGGCGCCGATGGCGCCAGCCATGGCCGAGGCGCCGATAAGCGTCACCAGCGTCACCGTAAAGCCGGCGACGATGCCGGGCAACGCTTCCGGCACCAGCACCTCTCGAATGATCGTCCAGCGGTTGCCGCCCATGGCGCGTGCCGCCTCGATCAGCCCGTGGTCGACCTCGCGCAGCGACACTTCGGCGATCCGGGCATAGTAGGGCGTCGCCGCGATCGACAGCGGCACAATCGCTGCCCAGGTGCCGATCGAGGTGCCGACGATCAGCCGCGTCACCGGGATCAGCGCAACCAGCAGGATGATGAAAGGCACCGAGCGGAAGCCGTTGATGAGCGCTCCGAGCGCGCGGTTCACCCACAGGTTTTCGGCGATACCGCCGCGGTCGGTGGCGACCAGCGCCAGGCCGAGCGGCAGCCCGAAAACCAGCGAGATGAGGCCGGAGGCGGCCGTCATCAGGATCGTTTCCCAGATCGAACGGACGAGAAGCTCAAACAGAACCGGCGACATGGCCAAGCACCTCCACCCGCGCTTGGCGGGCTTTCAAGAACGCGATCACCTCTGCCAGGTGAGCTTCATTGCTGCCGGCGACCGCCACGAACAGTGTCCCGACAGGCTGCTGCTGGACGTGATCGATGCCGCCATGCACGAGGCGGAACGAGCCGGGAACTGCCGAGGCAAGATCGGACAAAAGCGGGCTTCGCGCGGCCTCACCGGCCACGTCGATCCTGAGGATCGCCTCCACGCCGGCGTTCTGCGTTAGCTGGCTTGCGATCTCCGCCGGCAATTGTGGCCGGATGCCGCCGAGCAGGCTTTGTGTGATCGCCGATTTCGGGTCGGCAAAGACCGACCACACCGGCCCTTGCTCGACGATCCGCCCAGCGTCGATCACCGCGACCCGGTCGGCGATCGAGCGGATCACCTCCATCTCATGCGTGATCAGCAGGATGGTCAGGCCGAGCTGCCGGTTGATGTCTCTGAGCAAGGCAAGGATGGAGCGCGTCGTCTCCGGGTCCAACGCCGAGGTCGCTTCGTCCGACAGCAGCAGCGCCGGGCGCGCCGCAAGCGCCCGGGCAATGCCGACGCGCTGCTTCTGCCCGCCCGACAGCGACGCCGGAAAGGCTTTCGCCTTCTCCGACAGGCCGACAAGCTCGAGCAGCTCGGCGGCGCGCGCCAGGCGTTCGACCCTGGGCCGGCCTTCGATCTTGAGCGGCAGCGCTACATTGTCTTCGACCGTCTTGGCGGACAGCAGGTTGAAATGCTGGAAGATCATGCCGATGCGCCGGCGCAGCGGCTGCAATTCGCGCTCGCCGAGCCGGCTGATGTCGCGGCCTTCGATGAAGACCTGTCCTGAATCCGGCCGCTCTAGGCCGTTCAAACAGCGTATCAGCGTCGACTTGCCGGCGCCGCTGCGGCCGATGATGCCGAGGATCTCGCCCTGGCGCACGCTGAGCGACACGCCGTCCAGCGCCGCTGTCGCGCCGAAGCGGCGCTTCAGCTCGATGAGGCGCACGACATCATTCGGTCCGGCGGAGCGGCCGCCGACGGGACGCATGACTTCGGTGACCGAGGCGAAATGCTGGTTCATAAAAGTTCCTGTATTGGTGTCCCGCAAACGCGATCGCGGTCCGCGTTGAAGCGCGGACCGTTTTATCATGCCGGGCTTCGGCGCCCAGTCGAGCTCGGCATCAATAGGCGCTGATGCCGGTTCCCTTGTAGACTCGGTCGAATTCGGCCTTCACCTTTTCGTTCTGGTAGGAGGCGACCAATGTCTTTACCCAGGGCTGGTTTTCATTGCCGGCCTTGACCGCGATGAAGTTGCGGTAGGGATTGTCGGCCACCGCCTCCTGGGCGATGCGGTTCTCCGGTGTGAGGCCGCTTTTAAGCGCCCAATCCGTGTTGACCACGGCCCCGTCGAGGTCTTCCACCGAGCGCCCGACAATCCCGGCGTCAAGCTCCTTGACGACTAATTTCTTCGGGTTTTCGGCAATGTCGGTCGTCGTAGCCAGAATGCCGGTGCCTTCCCTGAGCTTGATCAGACCTTCGCTCTGCAGAACGCGCAGTGCGCGGCCCTCATTGGACGGGTCGTTCGGCACGCCAATGACGGCGTCTTCGGGCAGGTCGGCAATCTTCGTGTACTTCTTGGAATAGAGGCCGATCGGCCAGACCCCGGTATAGCCGACCGGGACGATGTGATAGCCCTGCGTCTTGATCTGGTTGTCGAGATAGGGCTTGTGCTGGAAGGCGTTGGCGTCGATTTCGCCACGCTCGAGTGCTTCATTCGGCTGGGTGTAGTCGTTGAACACCACGGTCTCGATCGTCAGCCCCCTCTCCGCCGCCTGGGCGGTGACGACGCGCCACACATCCTCGTCCTCGCCGCTCATGATGCCGACCTTGACCGCCGTCTTGTCTTCGGCGAACGACGGCGCAGCAAGGCCGACAATCGCAACCGCCGACGCGAAAAGTACAGCCAGACCGGCGCGCCGGTTTATACTTGCGGAGAGAAATGAGAGCAAAGTGTTGGTATTCCCAGACATGATCTATCCCGTCGGTTCTGAAGTCGTTGCGGCCAGGCGGAGTGCCAAGCCTTGCCGGCATCATCGGGAATGCTGACCGTCGGATCAAAGCACCGTATTTCCCGCGAAATGCGAAGCCAGGAATATTCTCTCAAAGTTTCGGGCCTGGCGAGCACAGGGCGTGCTGGGATCATGCGTTCTAACCCAATGCTGGTTCAGAAATTGTCCGGACGTCGTCTCCGCTATGAGGCCCGCCGTGCTTCGAAGCGGCGGGCCTTTCTGCGTCCGAATGCCCAACACGGGCAGCGGTGTGGGATGTCGACAATGCTGGACGCGCCGCATGTCCCTTCAAAGCGACGCGCTTGCTCACTCGATGACCTTTACAATCCTGCGCGTGCCAGGATCGACCAGGACGGTCCGATTGTCGACGACGACATAGCGGTATTTGACGTCGGGAACCTCATGAAGCTCGACGGTATCGGGCAGTGTCGAGCCGACATTGAGCTCCACGCCGGGAAGCTGGACGGACGCCAGAGGCTGCTTTTTCACATACTCGCGTACGATCGTCTCCTGCTGCGGTTCGATGACCACGTCCTGAGCGGCAGCGGCGCCAATACCCGCAAGCAGCAAGAACCCAGCCGCGGCTGCCGAAAGATGCATTCTCATGATCGTCTCCTTTCATGGTGAGCCACCTCTGCGCTGCGCCGCGTCATGCTGTTCGCAGCGGGGTCGCTATAGGCCGGTAACGTCATCAGGTGGAGCTTGTTCCGCCACTCGGATCGCTTGCGCTTTCCCTCCATTAGTTTGGAACAAAGTTTTTTAGCCACAGTTTTACGCGGTGAAGGGACGCGTTTTCCAAGGAGATCTCTCATGAAAGGCGTTCTGATCACCAGCATGCTAGCAATCAGCGTCAGCTGCGGGGCTGCACTTGCCCAGACGCAGCAGTCGACCGACGACCAGTCCGGCGCCAATTGTGCAGCCGGCACTGCCAATTGCCAGAACGGCGCCAAGATGGGCGAGCAGGCTCAGGGCAAGGCCGGCGCTGCAACTGATCAACAGGCGCAAGGCAACAAGAAGCTGAAGACCGATGAGCAAGCCAAAGGCAAGGCCGGCGCAACGACTGACCAGCAAGCCCAGGGCAAGCCGAAACTGAAGACCAACGAGCAGGCTCAGGGCAAGGCTGGCGCCACGACTGACCAGCAGGCCCAGGGCAGCACCAAGATGAAGACCGACGAACAGGCCCAAGGCAAGGCCGGAACCACCACCACCGAGCAGGGCCAAGGCAGCACGAAAATGAAGACCGAGGAGCAGGCTCAGGGCAAGACTGGGACCACGACCACCGAGCAGACTCAGGGCAATGCCTCGACGCAGACGCAAGACCAGAGTTCGACCGCTTCCATCAACAATGTGACCGTTGAACAGAAGACGGAGATCACGCAGGTCATCAAGGAGACGAACGTCCAACCGGTTTCCAGCGTCGATTTCGACATCTCTGTCGGTGTCGAGGTTCCGCGAAAGAAGGTCCGGCTGCATCGCCTGCCGGCGCGCATCGTCAAGATCATTCCGGCTTACGAAGGCTATGAGTATTTCGTGCTCGCCGACGGCCGGATCGTCATCGTCGACCCGAATACCTACGAGATCGTGATTATCCTGACCTAGTCGTGGCCAGACGGTCTACCGTGGGTTGATGCACCAAAAAAGCCCGCCGCGCAGCTCGGGCGGCGGGCTTTTCCGTACCCGGCTCCAGCGTCTGCAAATCGCAAATCAAGGTCCGTCCTCGGGGCGAGGAGTGAGCACTGTGTGATCGATGGTGTCGGGCAGGCAGGGACTGGGCACGCAGCTTGTTCGGACTGACGCGGTGGTCATGGCATCGATATCCGTAACCAGCGCCATTCTCGCGTAGTGCCGCGGCCACAGCGGCTCTCCAAACAGGACGAAGACGCCGCCAATCATCAAGGCCAGCAACATGAGTGCCGTAACATTTGCAAATATCTCGCCGTAGCGCATGAAGGCAGCCTGTCCCGTTCGGAAAGCGATTTCAGCCTGTGACAGCGGCGACCAGGACGGCGCCGAAAGCCGGCGCTACTATCCTTGAGGCCGCGCGAATGCCGCCTTCCATTGGATCCTCCCCGAACAAGCCGGATAAATAACGGCACTCTCGGTGCTTTGTTCCCGGCCGTGTGGCCGGACGACAGCCGCGTCACACAGGCCGTGTGTGGGGCGGCCTTTCGTTTGCAAAAGGCACTCTTCGCTCTCATTGATGCGCGGCAGCGAGGTCCTTGACATGACGTTCGTGCATTTGCAGCACCGGCAGCGTCTTCTTGGCAAACTCCTTCATCGCCGGATCGTCGCCGGAATTCGCGTAAGCGGAAAACAGCGCCACCGCTTCCTTATGCGCCTGGGTCTGCATGTCGATATATTTCGATTGGAAGCTGTCCCCGCTGGCCTCCTTGAGTTGGTCGAGCAGCGCCTGGTGCTT
This sequence comes from Mesorhizobium sp. M0633, assembly GCF_040320645.1. Taxonomy (NCBI): domain Bacteria; kingdom Pseudomonadati; phylum Pseudomonadota; class Alphaproteobacteria; order Hyphomicrobiales; family Phyllobacteriaceae; genus Mesorhizobium; species Mesorhizobium sp. M0633. The sequence goes on along the minus strand of NZ_JAMYQC010000005.1, from coordinate 209,923 downwards.
GGTGTCCAGCGACGGGCCGGCTGGCGCGGTGGCCGAAGTCGTCTGACCCTTGCTGAGCGCCGCCTTGAAGTCCTCGCCGGCCTTGGTGTGGTCCGTGACCATTTGCGCCGCGAATGCCTTCACGTCGTCGGCAGTCGCCTGCGTCTGCGCAAGTCGGCTCGATTCGATTTCGAATGTATTGGCGATGGGCACGGTCTTGACGAACGTCGCGGTGTCAACCTTGCTCATGGTGTCGGTCGTTAGAGGCGTCAGCGTCGCCGATTGGGCAAAAGCAGCCAAAGGTGCGCCAGCCATCATCGCTGCCGCAGTGATGGATAGAAGGGTTTTCATGGGGGTTCTCCGAGGCTGATGTCATCCCTCCGATGGCTCAACGCGCAAGCTGCGGCGAGGTTGCCTGGTCGTGGCGGCCACAGCCGCCGCCACGCCAAACAATGGTTTGGAAACGCAAAACAAAAGACGCCGGCTGCGTCCTGCAAAGTGCAACGCAAGCCACGAGATCGTACGGAATCGTACAAGCTCTTTCGCTTTGCGGCAGTCTTGCTATCGTTGGCTGGGAGAGATGGGTGGAGGCTTCCGTGGGGCAGATCAAGCCGCCGCTAGGAATCGGTATTGACACCGACGCTGCCGTTCATACCATCATGGCCGACTATCATTCCGGCGACATTCTCTCGACCACCGTCGTCATAGCCGATTTGCGCAAACACTTTCCCTGGTTCCGGCAAACCGACGAGGAGCTGGTTGGCTTCATCGTTCGGGCGCTGGACGGTCGGGATATCGCGGTCAGCTTCGACCACCGCGGCCGCTAGGCTGATTTTACGGCAAAACCAGCCGACCGCGGAGCTTATGCTCCGCGGCCTCGTCAGGCTGTGATGACCGGGCGCTTACTTGCCGCAGTGGTTGTCGTTCACCGTCGGCGCCATCGTGCCCGGAGCCTTGCCGGTCGCATCGGGCAGAGCCCCCTGCGGGCCCGGCGGGCAATTCCGGTCGGCATTCGAATTCGTCGTTGAGAAATCGCGAATGCTATTGGTGATGGTCGAATCCGTGCCGGTGTCAGGGCCGCCATTATCCGGGACTACGACCGTCCGCCCGCTACCATCGGCAGCGGCTCCGGACGGGTCGCCGACGTTCTGGGCCATCGCTGACGTGGCCAGACCGATCGTAAGCGCCGAAGCTGCGAGAATTTTCGTGAGCATGATGCTTCTCCTTTTTACGAGGGTCGTCGCGTTGCGACTACGAAAACAACCGTTCGGGCGGGCGAAGGTTCCGACAAATTCCCCATGAAATTCAGCATGTTCTCAGGTGTTCAAGGCGGTCGCCATGTCATTCTCCGCGGGCATGCTTCTGTGGACTTTTCTAACGGCACAGCCCGGCATTTTGCTCGCCGCATGAGCGTACGCCTTACCGTTCCGCCGGAACAGGAATGCTTCTTGCGAGTTCATACCTTTGTACAATGCGACGCGCTGATGCGAATGGCGGCAGCGCAAACAAGGAGAGCAGACATCATGGGCCTTGGAACCATTCTCATCATAATCTTGGTCCTTGCCTTGCTTGGCGGCTTCAGCGGCTTGGGCGGCGGACCGTTCTACGGCACCGGCTATTACGGTGGTGGCGGCCTCGGCCTGGTGTTGCTTATCGTCATTATCCTGGTCCTGCTTGGACGCATTTAATGCATGTCGCGCAAAAGTGTGCAGCGGTTTTGTGATAGCGACATGCATAAAACAGGAACCTAAAGCGCATCGCATGAGGCCAGTCGAACGCGACGCGCCTTAGTGTCACGCTCGCGACAAAAACGCCTGCCGCTTGGCAACAAGCGCCGGGCGTTTTGTCGTGAAGAGACAAGATTTCCAAGATCCTTGGCCAACCAGGATCCCTGGCTAAAAAGGGCGACCCGGTGCCGAACCTTTCGGCACCGAGGACACCACCATAGCAGCAGCTTAGTGTTGGCGATCGGCGGCCAGCGCTTCTTTCAGATCGGCGCTGAGCACACCCTCGTTGAACAGTGACATGATACGGGCGGCCAACCGCTCGCGGACAGGACTGTCGTCCGCAACGCCCAACTCACGGCAGCAGTCGTCGAGCGCTTTTTTCAGCACGCTCAGTTCGGCTGGAGTTGCTGCACCTTGCATCGACATGCCATCCTCCCTTGAAAAAGGGCGAAAGCGCGAAGCGTCTTTCAAGCGTCCACTCGCCATGTCTGTGTGGACGACTCCAATTCAATTAGCGCCGCTCTCGTCCAAACTCAATGTACGGAAATTACCAAACAGACAGTTTGGGAACGACTGCCTTGCACCTGCATTGTTGCTGCGATCCAACCCACCCCTCATTTGGATCATTGGGCGTAGCCCACGACGCCCGAATGGAGCCCGTTGCATCCCTCGCGACGGGCTCTTTCGCGTCCGGTGACCTCAATTGTCGTTTTCGTACCAAACCGTCTTTGGTACGTTTCCAACTCTAACTTTCAGTCGGATGTTTTCGTAGGCAAGCGGCAGGAGAAACTGTCGTGCATCGATTCATTTTTTTATTTAGTAGGCTCCATACCTTTCAGTGCCTATATGAGCGTTATCGTCCGCAGGTTATACCGGGCGCGGACGGCTGGGAGATAAAAAAGCTCTTGCCCTGTTTTGGGGCTAGCTATGTCTGATCCAGCAATTTCCAATAGAAATCGATACAGAAACAAGCTGTTGCGCCGGATGAGCGCCGGCGATTTCGCATCTCTCGAGCCGCACATCGAGCGCTGTTCACTGGAGTTACGGCAATCGCTCGAAGTGTCCGGATCCCCGATCGAGGCCATTTATTTCCTCGAGGACGGCATCGGTTCGGTGGTTGCGAAAATGCCGAACGGCAGCGATGCGGAAGTTGGCCTTGTCGGCTTGGAAGGTATGACCGGCTCGGCCCTGATAATGGGCGACGACCGTACGGTCCATGATTGCTATGTGCAGCTGGCGGGAGAAGCCGCCAGGATCGACGCCGAGCCGTTCAAGGCGGCGCTGACGCAAAGCCCGACGCTGCGGCTGTTCTTGCTGCGCTACGTGCAATATCTGCATGTCCAGACCGGCTATACGGCGCTGGTCAACGCGCGATCGAAACTTGAAGACCGGCTGGCGCGCTGGCTGCTCATGTGTGACGATCGGGTGGACGGCGGCCGGCTGACGATCACTCACGAATTCCTGTCGATCATGCTTGGCGTAAGGCGTCCGGGTGTCACGGTCGCGCTGCAGCTGCTCGAGGGGCGAGGGCTCATCCGGTCCCGCCGCGGCGAAATTATCATTCGCGATCGCGATGGTCTCGTCGCACTGGCGGATGGCGGCTACGGCCTGGCCGAGGCCGAATATACCCGCTTGGTCGAGCATATCGGCGAGCGCTGACGGCGCTTTCCTGGCCGATTGCTGCCGCAGGTCGAGGCCCCTTGCGACACTACACGGCGGGTCGGAAAAATTTTCAAAGCTCCCGGACCGTCAGGGAACTTGTTTCCCGTCGGAGGGTTATGGGACGCCTCTACTTTGCGAGGCGGCACCAACCATTCGGGAGAGGATCATGGCGACCACGAAAAAGGCCGCGAAGGCGGCAAGCAAGGGCCTTGAGGATCTGTTCCTCGACGGGCTCAAAGACCTCTACTACGCCGAGAAGAAGATACTGAAAGCGCTGCCTAAAATGGCCAAGGGCGCGGAGTCGGAAGAAGTGACCGCCGCCTTCGAGAAACACCGCATGGAAACCGAAGGACATGTCGACCGCCTGGAGGAGGTGTTCGAGAAGTTCGGCAAGCCGGCCCGTGGCAAGACCTGCCCGGCGATTGACGGCATTATCGAAGAGGGCTCGGAAGTGCTCGAGGAGTATAACGGTGCTCCCGCGCTCGACGCCGGGCTTGTCGGCGCGGCGCAGGCCGTCGAACATTACGAGATCGCTCGCTACGGCACTTTGATCGCGTGGGCGGAAGAACTCGGCAAGAGCGACGTTGTCGAGCTGCTCAGGGCAACTCTAAAGGAAGAGGTCGCGACCGACGAAGCGCTTTCCAAGCTCGGCGAAAGCGGTGTCAACGAACGCGCAATGCAAGAAGCCGCTTGATTTCAAAACCGCAACCGAGCCTCGGAAATGGTTGCCAAGGCTCGGTTGGCCGCGGTGAACCGGTGAATTCTGCATTGGTCTGTCATGAACGGTAGAGCGGGCAGCTAGAGCCTTGAAGCGGTGCATCGCTGCGGGCTTACTCGATCTGATCGAACGTGCATTGCCGGGGCTCTTTGTCCGGCCGCCAGCGCAACAGCTTGGTTCCGTGCCGGAACCGGTCGCCTGTCACATGGTCGAAACGAACCTCGACCACCAGTTCAGGCTTTATCGGCTCCCATTGTCCGCTGCGCTCCGTGCTCCAGCGGCTTGGCCCGCCCGGCGCCTTGCCGGTGAAACCCGGTTTGGCCCGCAGTTTTTCCAGCCGCCTGGTCAGCGTCGCGCGGTCGTCCTTGCCGATGGTCGAGGTGAACCCGACATGGTCCAGCCTGCCTTCGTTGTTGTAGAGGCCGAGCAGCAGGGATCCGACTTCGTTGCTGCCGGCGAGATAGCGAAAGCCGCCGACCACACAATCCGCAGTGCGCAGCCGCTTGACCTTGACCATGGCGCGCTCGCCGGGCCGGTATGGCCCGGCGATCAGTTTTGCAACGACACCGTCGGTCGAGCCATGGCCGGCGCCTTGCAGCCAGCGCTCGGCGGCAGCGGCGTCGTGCGTATATTTGGACAGGTGCAGTTCGGGCCGTGCCGCCGACGCGACAAAGGCCTCAATCGCCTGCCTCCTGGTGGTGAGAGGCTCTTCGATGATGATCCCGCCGCCGGGTTCGGCCAGCATGTCGAACAGGACCAGCATGGCAGGCGTCTCGAGGCTCAACTTGCGGATCCTGCTTTCGGCGGGATGAAGGCGCATTTGCAGGGCCTCGAACGAGGACGATCCGTCGACCTCGATGACGATTTCGCTGTCGGCAACAAACCGCCGCGACCTCACATCGCGCAGCACCGCGACCAGTTCGGGAAAATAGCGGCCAAGCGGCTTGCCCGATTTTGCACGCAGATCGACGGCATCGTCGCCCTTGAACACGAGGCAGCGAAACCCGTCCCATTTCGGTTCGTACTGCCAAAGCCCGTCGCCGCCAGGAATTGCGTCGGCGGCTTTGGCTTCCATCGGACGAAGGTCGAGCGGCAACGGAAATGCGGTCATGGCTGGTCCGCGCCGCCGCTGAGGCATTCGCTACCGCCGTCGGCCATTCCCCTGCGCCCCGCTTTCCCGCCTCGGCACCTTGCGGCCGGTTTGGTCGGGTGAAGGCGACCGCGGATCGACCTCGTCGGACCCACCGATCTCCTTGGTGATGCGATAGGCCAGATAAGCGACGGCTCCGGCAAGCAGCAAGCGGACCATGACTGCAAATCCTTCGTTGGCGTGAACCCACCAACCCGCAGGCCGAAGGTTTTGTTCCGCCGCTGCCCATCGCCGGGGTGAATCGTCGGCGGCGCAACCAAAATCCAAGCGCATCGTTTGTTGCTTATCGACGAAAAGAATTTGCGATGAAGACGCTCTTGCCCTTGTTCGCTTTGACCCTGGCGCTATTCCTGGCCAGCAGCGCTTGGCCTGACGGGTGACCGCGATGCTCCTCGTTGTTCCGGTCTGGCAGGACATCGCGGCACGACTGCTTCTGACCGCGCTCGCCGGCCTGTTGATAGGCCTCAACCGCGAGGCGCGCGGGCACGCGGCGGGGCTACGCACCACCGTGCTGGTCGGATTGGCCGCCGCCATCACAATGATCCAGGCCAGTATTCTGCTCGAGACCGTTGGCAAGCACCCGGATTCGTTTGCATCGATGGACGTCTTGCGCTTTCCGCTGGGCGTGTTGACCGGCGTCGGCTTTATCGGCGGTGGCGCCATTCTTCGCCGCGGCAATCTTGTCAGCGGCGTCACCACGGCGGCCACGTTGTGGGTGATGACGGCGATCGGATTGGCTTTCGGTGGGGGCCAATACGGCTTGGGCGCGGCCGGCACGGCGCTGACGCTGGCCACCTTGCTGGTCCTGAAATGGGTGGACCTTCGAATGTCGCGCGAACACCATGCCCAGTTGGCACTGACGTGGAAGGCCGCGGCTCGACAGGAGCTCGATGCGCTCATCGGGCCGCTTGGCTACCAGGCACGCCTCGTCGCAATAGAGAGGCGCCCAGATCTCAAGGACCCTGTGTTCTCGTTCGAGATCAGTTGGAGGCGGCCCGACACTGGCGCACCGCCAATGGATCTGCTGGCATCGGTGGGCGAGCATTGCGAGATCCAGAAGTTTGATCTCCTCAGCGAACCTGCCCGCTAGAGCGGTTCATCGTTTCACGGAAACGCCGAAACGCTCTATCTCTTTGTTTCTGCGCAATCCCGGACGGAAAACCGTTTCACACTTTTCCTGGAATTGCTCTAGCGGCTTGCAACGATCGCGGCCTGAATCAGGCCATAGCTTCTCCACACCCCTTTCGATACCTATCTGTCGAGGCAGGACTCAAGGAGCAAGCAAAAGAGCGTGGCACAGCGATCGGGAAGTGCTGATCTCCCACTTCACGGCGGACGCGTGCCGAAATGGCTCGGCGACCGCATGACGCGGCTTGGCGCGGTCATGTGCGAGGCGATCATCCACCATTACGGCCGCGATGAATTGCTGCGCCGGCTGGCGCATCCGTTCTGGTTCCAGTCCTTTGGCGCCGTAATGGGGATGGACTGGCACTCTTCCGGCATCACCACCAGCGTCGTCGGTGCCTTGAAGCGCGGTCTGTCGCCGCTTTCCGGCGAACTCGGCATCCACGTTTGCGGCGGCCGCGGCGCGCATTCGCGCAAGACCCCGCACGAGCTTGCCCTGATCGGCGAGCGTGTCGGCCTCGACGGGCAAGGCCTCGCGACTGCCAGCCGGCTTGTCGCCAAGGTGGACAGCGCCGCGGTCCAGGACGGTTTCGATCTCTATCTGCACGGCTTTATCGTCACCGACGACGGCAAGTGGGTGGTGGTGCAGCAGGGCATGAACGGCGACAGCAAGGTGGCGCGCCGCTATCACTGGCTGTCCGAAGGCCTGAAGAGCTTTGTCGACCAGCCGCATGCTGCCATCGAGGGCGCCAACCAGGGCGAGATCGTCAACCTGACCGACCGCCGCGCCGAAGCGTCGCGCCAGGGACAACTGGACCTTCTGCACGGCCTTGGACCGGATCGCATCGTGAGGGAGCTTGCCGCTTTGGAGCGGGGTTCGGCGCCAGCGCCGGAGCCGGCACAAAAGCTGCTGCCGCATCTGGTGATGCCGGCGCACCACGATGTGCGCGAAAGCGATGTCGTCATGCGCCGCCTGCACGGCAACATCGCCGCGGCGGCCGAGCGCGGTCCGACGGATTTCGCCGGGCTTCTCCTGCTGCCCAATGTCGGCGCGCACACGGTGCGGGCGCTGGCGCTGGTCGCCGAAGTCGTGCATGGCGCGCCGTGCCGTTTTTCCGATCCAGGACGCTTCTCGCTGGCGCATGGCGGCAAGGACAGGCACCCGTTTCCGGTGCCGCTGAAGGTCTATGACGAGACCATCGGCGTGCTGAAGTCGGCTGTCCAGAAGGCCAGGCTCGGCCGTGACGAAGAGATCGGCGCCTTGCGGCGGCTGGACGACCAGTCGAGGCAGGTCGAGCGCTATGTCACCGGCCCAAGCCTGAAGGAAATCGTCGCCGGGGAGTTCGAGCAATCGCATCTGCTCGGCGGCCGCAGCGTCTTCGGTTGGGAGGTCGTACCCGAAACGGCCGCAGTCAAATCAACGAAGTGATCGGCTCGGATCAAGCCTCCAAGTCGATCAGGGCGACGCCGAGTTCGGGACGGTGCCTGCGGCGCAGATGGCCAGGCGTCTCCACCAATGTGACCTCGAGCGTCGGCCGCACGATGCCGTCCAGCAGATGACCGCCCCTCGTGGTGCCGTCACTCAATCCAAGGACTGCGTGGACGTGCAGGCTGGGCTTGCCGTCGTCGCCGATAGCAACATCGCCGATCGCGCTCAGCACTTCGCACTGTTCCCGGACGGGGATTTTCCGATAGGTCTTTTCCCCGGGGTCGAACCAGCCGACAGTCGCCGTTTCGAAAGCACCGAGCGCGGTCAGCGACGCGCCGCCGACGCCACGGTCGACCGCAAACGAGGTCAGCTGCGCAAACGCCTCTTCGCCGGGATCAAGCACAACGACGAACGTTCTCTGTCCGGCGCTTTCGGCAACAAGCTGTGATTTCATGATTTCGCTCCAGACGCCAAGTCGGTTTCTGCCCGATCAGCTTGAACGGCAAGCCGGCTCGAGAGTTCCTCGGCACGGTTCGGATGAACATAGGATCACAGACGCGTGAGGCAGGGGAACCTTGCTATCCATGACTGGTTCGGCCGGCTTGAGACCCAGCCAGCCGGGAGCCAGCCATGTCCGAAACCAACCTTGCCAGCCTGAGCCGACGCAGTTTCATGACCGGATCCGTTTCGGCGGCTGCGGCAGGGCCGCTCATGGCCACGTCGGTAAAAGCCGCCGCGCCGCAAGCTGCCGCTTCGGCCGAGCCGCGCGATCTGTCGGCGATCTCACTGCGCATCAACAAGCAGCCTTACAATCTCGCCCTCGACAATCGCACCAGCCTGCTCGACGCGCTGCGCGACCACGTCGGCCTGACCGGCACCAAGAAAGGCTGCGATCACGGCCAGTGCGGGGCCTGCACCGTTCTCGTCGACGGCAAGCGGGTGCTGTCGTGCCTGAGCTTCGCCGTCATGAACCAGGGCCACGAGATCACCACCGTCGAAGGGCTCGCCTCCGCCGACGGCAATTTGCATCCGATGCAGCAGGCTTTCATCGACAATGACGCCTTCCAATGCGGGTACTGCACGCCCGGCCAGATCATGTCCGCCATCGGTTGCATCAACGAAGGCCATGCCGGCTCCGAGGACGACATCCGCGAATATATGAGCGGCAATCTGTGCCGCTGTGCTGCCTACCCCAACATTGTCGCGGCCGTCGTGCAGGCCCGGGACGAAACAAGGAAAGCCTGAGATGCGCCCCTTCGTTTACGAGAGACCGGCCAGCGTGTCCGCGGCGGCCGCCATTGCTTCCCGTTTCTCCGCCGAGAGTGTTCCGCCGACCGAGGCCGATACGCAATTCATCGCCGGCGGCACCAATCTGGCCGACTACATGAAGCTTGGCGTGGCACAGCCCGAGCGGCTTGTCGATCTCAACGGTCTCGGTGATCGAGCCCTGCGGCAGATCGAGGTCGGCGAGGACAGTATCCGTTTCGGCGCGCTGGTCCGCATGGGCGAGGCAGCAGACACAGGCGAGATCAAGCGCCGTTGCCCGGTCCTTGCCGAAAGCCTGAAATTCGCCGCTAGCGGTCAGATCCGCAACATGGCGAGCCTGGCCGGCAATGTGCTGCAACGGACGCGGTGCGAGTATTTTCGCGAGACCTCCTGGCCGTGCAACAAGCGCGAGCCGGGCTCCGGCTGCGCGGCCATGGAAGGCTTCAACCGGCAACACGCGGTCCTCGGCACCAGCGACGCCTGCATCGCCACCTATCACGGCGACTTCGCTCAGGCGCTGATCGCGCTCGGCGCGACGGTCGAGGTCGAGGCAAGGCGCGGTATGCGCAAGATAGCGTTTTCGAAGTTGCATCGCATGCCGGGAGATACGCCCAATTTCGAGACCGATCTCGCCCCCGACGAGGTGATCACGGCAATCGAGGTGCCCCTCGGCGCCTGGAGCCGCCGCTCGCGCTACCTGAAAATCCGTGATCGCGAATCCTACGCGTTCGCGCTGGCCTCGGCGGCCCTGGCTCTGGACATGGACGGCGACACGGTCAGCCAAGCGCGCATCGCGCTTGGCGGCGTGGCGACCGTGCCATGGCGGGCCAGGGCGGCCGAAGCAGCGCTGAGCGGCAAGGTACTCGACGACGATGCGGCCGAAGCTGCCGCCGAAGCCGCGTTCGCCGAGGCGAAACCGCGCCAACACAATGCGTTCAAGATACCGCTCGGCAAGCGCACGCTTGTGCGGGCACTGCTCGAAACGCGCGATATGAAGGTCTGACCGATGAACCAAGCTGCTCCCGCGCCGAAAGAGAACATGGGAAATCCCGTTCCCCGGATCGATGCCCGCCTGAAGGTCACCGGACAGGCCGGCTATTCGGCCGACCTTCCAACCGCCAATACCGCCTATGGCGCGCTCGCCACCAGCAACATCGCCAAGGGCAGCATCACCGCCATCCGGCTCGAAAGGGCGCGTAAGGTGCCCGGCGTTCTCGATATCGTCAGCGTCGGCGACATGGATGGCATCGACAGGCCGAAATTCGGCAACACCGGCGCAAGTTCGATCGCTCCGCTGCATGACAAGACCATTTTTCACGACGGCCAGATCATCGCGCTGGTGGTAGCCGAAACATTCGAGGCGGCCGAGGAAGCAGCAGCCCTGATCCGCGCCGATTATGCCGAAGAGACGCCCAGCGCCGGCTTCGATTCCAATGGAACGGAAATGGAACCGGCTGCCGGCAAGAGCCCGATGCTCAAGGAGGACGTCAAAGCCGGCGACTTCGACGCCGCCTATGCCGCAGCCGCCGTGAAGATTGACGAGAAATATTCGACGCCGACCCAGCACCACAATCCGATCGAGCTGTTCTCGACGACGGCGGTCTGGCAGGGCGACCAACTCACGGTCTACGAGCCGAGCCAGAACGTCACCGGCTGGAAGGCCGAGCTCGCCCGGCAGTTGAAGATCGACCCGGCCAATGTGCGGATCGTCAGTCCCTATGTCGGCGGCGCCTTCGGCTCCAAGGGGCCGATGACGGCCCGCACGGCGATAGTGGCGGAGGCAGCCCGCCGGATCGGCCGGCCGGTGCGCTGCGTCGTCAGCCGCATGCAGGCGTACGGCACGCAGACCTACAGGGCGGAGACCCGACACCGCATCCGCATCGGCGCCAACAAGGACGGCCGGATCACCGCCTTTGCGCACGAAGGCTGGGAAGTGACCTCGCGGCCCGATCCCTATGTCGTCGGCGGCACCTCCGCCACCGGCCGCATGTACAATTACGGCTCGGTGCTGACGCAGGTCTCGCTGGTCCATGCCGACCGCAACACGCCTGGCTACATGCGCTCGCCGCCCGAGACGCCCTATGTCTATGCGCTGGAAAATGCCATGGATGAGATGGCGGTGGCGCTCGGCATGGACCCGATCGAGTTCCGCCGCATCAACGAGCCGCAAAAGGAGCCGATCGGCGGCAAGCCGTTCTCCAGCCGCTCGCTGCTGAAATGCTACGACCAGGCCGCCAAGGCCTTCGGCTGGTCGAAGCGCGAGGCCGCGGTCAGCTCGATGCGTGACGGCGACTGGCTGGTCGGCATGGGCTGCGCCACGGCCATCTATCCGACGGCGGCGGCGCCATGCGCCGCCCGTGTCCGCCTGACCACCGACGGCGAGGTTCGCGTCCAATGCGGCTCGCATGAGATCGGCACCGGCGTGCGCACCGTGGCGGGCCAGATGGCAGCCGAACGGCTCGGGATAGAAATTGACAAGGTCAGCGTCGAAATGGGCGACAGCGCCCTGCCGCCGGCGCCGGTGTCCGGCGGGTCGATTTCGACGGCAAGCGTCTGCTCGGCGGTGCTGAAAGCCTGCGATGCCGTCCGCGCAAAGCTCTTCGCCGCGGCCGTCGCCGAGGATGGGCCGCTGGCCGGGTCCGGCAACGCCAAGCTCGAAATGGAGAAAGAGAAAATCGTCGCGGACAACGGCAAGTCGGCCAAGCTGTCGGACGTCTTCAAGATGATGCAGATCGGCGCGATCGAGGAATATGCCGAGTTCGCGCCAAAGGGGTCGTCACCTGAGGCCCTGAAGAAGCTCTATGCCGGGCAGTCGGAATTCCATGGCGGCGACCAGGACAAAGATTCGGTGAAATACGCCTTTGGCGCGGAATTCGTCGAAGTGCGCATCAACAACTATACGTGCGAGATCCGCGTGCCACGCATCGTCGGCGCCTTTGCCGCCGGGCGCATCATGAACACGCGCACCGCGCGCAGCCAGCTGATGGGCGGCATGATCTGGGGCATCGGCCAGGCCTTGCACGAAGCGACGGAAATCGACAAGCGTTACGCGCGCTACGTCAATCGCGACCTGCAGGACTATCTGGTGCCGGTCAACGCCGATGTGAAGCAACTCGAGGTGATCCTCGTGCCGGAGATCGATCACGAGGTGAACCCGGCCGGCGTCAAAGGACTGGGCGAACTCGGCAATGTCGGGACAGCAGCCGCGGTCGCGAGCGCGGTCTATCACGCCACCGGCAAGCGCATCCGCGACCTGCCGGTCAGGATCGATCATCTGATCGTCTGATCTCTCCAACCCAGCCGGCTTGGGACCGGCTGGGCGCCGTTTGCATCTATTCCTTCGGCGCGGTCGCGGGCGCGGTATAGCGGCGGCGCACCGCGTCCAGGACGTGCTTGCGGCTCTCCTGCGCCGAAAGTGTGCCGTCTTTCTCCGCTTCGGCGGTTTCGCGCGCCAGTTCCTTGTCCCTGATCTGGTGGCGAAACCATTCGGAATAGTCGCCGGCGCGCAAATGATGTTCCCAGGTCCTGTCGTCGATGCCCTCGGCGATCTGGGCGAAAATCATCAGATTATGGGCGCGGAGGTTCATCGCATTGTCGGGGCCGCGGAAATAGAAGCTGCCCTTCTCGTCCAGCTGGCCCTCGGCATATTTGCGGCTGTGCCGCTTGAGCGACTGTCGCGGTTCGATCGGCTCGACCATGGCAGGTTTCTTGCGCGCCTGCGGCCGCCAGAACAGCACGCGCTCGTCTTTTGGAGAGTTCAGGTCCTTGTCCTTTGGCGGTTCGGTGCCGGTCTCGTGACAGAACGTCTTGATGACCTTTTTCGCCTTGGGGCCGAGTGCGATGACGGCGGTGACCAGCCGCAATGCCTCGGTTGAGATCGCGTCCGGATGAACCGTGATCAGGATCGTGCCCGGCAATTCCATGGCCAGCACCATTGGCGTGTCGTCGCGCCGCTTCGGCAAGAGGTGATGCGCCTCGTCGATGATCAGCCAGTGTGGTCGTGCCGTGCGGAAGCGAACACCGCCAAGGCCCGGCAGCAGGTCGGTAAAGAAGTCCGGCCGCTCGTTAACGCGCAGCGCCAGGCCATTGACGACCAGATTGTTGTCCGGCTTCTCCAGGAGATCGAGCAACTGCGTCTTCGTCGGCGCGTTCGAGCCGTCGCCCAGCCGGACGGCGCCTTCGAGACCGTCATAGTCGCCTTCCGGATCGAAGATGCAGAACTGGAACTTTCTCTCGACGAAGCGCTCCGTCAGTGCAGTCGCCAGGGTCGATTTGCCGATGCCGGAGCTGCCGGCGATCAGCACCGTATCGGTTGGCGACAGATACACCTCCTTGCCATCCTCCGAGCCAAGCAGAATGCCGTCGCGGTTCGGCACAAGCTCGCGATCGCGCTCGACCACCTTGGCGATCAGTTCCTCGACGCCTTTTCCGCGCGCGCCGCGTGTCACGAGATCCGCCGTATCCTTGACTGCCGGCAGTGCGTTGTCGACGGCCACGCTGAAGCCGCAGGCGCGCAGGAAGGCGTGGTCGTTTTCGGCGTCGCCGACACCGACGACGTTGTGCGGCGACAATCTGAGGTCCTGAAGCGCGGCTGTCAGCCCGGTCGCCTTGTTGATGCCGCTGGGCAGGATCATCACCGCGCCCTTGTTGAAGATGATTTCCAGCTCCAGCCCCAATTTCTTGATGACCTCGAGCGCGGTAGCCTGATGCGGTTCCCAGGTTGCGACGATCGAGCGTCCGACCGAAAGCGGTTTGACACCGCGTTTCCTGAGTTTGGCGATGAACTCGGGGGCGGGCGGCGGGGATATCGTCCGCTCCTCCTCGCTGGCCGGCGTGTAGATCAGCGCCCCGTTTTCCGCGACCACCTTGTCGAAGATCGCGACTTCGGGAAAGACGCGTTTCAGGTCGGGCAGCTCGCGCCCGGTGACGAGAATGAGTTTGCGGCCGCTCTTCTTGAAGCGTTCAAGCGCCGCAAGCGTCTTCTCGGCAACGACCCCTTCATGCGCCAGCGTGCCGTCATAGTCAGTGGCCAGGGCAATGAAATACATGCCGTCAGTAGCCGCCCACGATCGGCAATATCTCGCCGGTGATGTAGCTCGAGCAGTGTGGCGAGGCGAGGAACACGTAGGCCGGCGCGATCTCCTCCGGCTGGGCCGGCCGTTTCATCGGCGTATCGGCGCCAAATTTCGAAACATCGCCGGCTTCCTTGTCCGAGGGGTTGAGCGGCGTCCAAACCGGGCCTGGCGCCACGGCGTTGACCCTTATGCCCTTGTCGACAAGGTTGCCTGAGAGCGCGCGGGTGAAGGCATGAATGCCGCCCTTGGTCATGGAGTAATCGACCAGTTGCTTCGAGCCCTCGATGCCGGTCACTGAACCGGTATTGATGATCGCCGAACCGGGTTTCATGTGCGGCACGGCCTCCTGCGCCATGTGGAAATAGCCGTAGAGGTTGGTCTTCAGCGTCGTGTCGAAATGCTCCTCGGTCAGCTCGCTGAAATCGCTGGAGTGGATCTGGAAAGCGGCGTTGTTGACCAGCACGTCGATCCGCCCAAACTCCTGCACGATCTCAGCCACCGCGTTGTGGCAGTGGTTGCGTTCGCTGACGTCGGCCTTGATCAGGATGCAGCGCCGGCCTTCCGCTTCGACGGCCCTTTTGGTATCTTTGGCGTCCCTATCCTCCGAGAGATAGACGATCGCCACATCGGCGCCTTCACGCGCATAGAGCACGGCCACCGCACGGCCGATGCCTGAATCGCCGCCGGTAATGACGGCCACTTTGCCGTCGAGCTTTTTCGATCCGATATAAAATGGCGCATCGTAAAGCGGCGCCGGCTCGATCGCCCATTCATGGCCCGGCTTCGGCTGGTGCTGCTCGGGGAAGGGCGGCTCCGGATATTTGCGGGCGCCGGCCTGCATGGCGCCTTTTTGCTTGCCATTGGATTTGGACTTGTCCTTCTCGTCGATACGGCGCTGGATATGCCGCTGCTTGGCGGCCTCGCCGGCGATTTCCGATTTTATCTGCATGGTCATCTCCCTGGCTTGAAACCCAACAACGCATGTCCAGCGAAAAGGTTGATGCGACCACGTCATTCCTTGAGCCCGGCGACACGCTCCAGCAGCGGCCGTTGCAGCAGCGGCAGATGGCCGACGACGCTGAAGGCCGCGTTCCTGACGCCTTGCATGATGCCGTTGTCCGATTGGGCCAGCGAGAGGATGCGCTCGCTGAGCGTGATCCACCGTTGCCCCACCGGGTGGCGTTCGCTTGTGTAGCCGGCAAGCGTGCCGTCGACGAAACGCCTGGCGAATGACGCGGCGTCCTCGATGCCGAGATTCATGCCGCGCGCGCCCAACGGCGAATTCACATGCGCGGCATCGCCTCCCAGGAAGACGCATGCGGTTTGATAACGCGGCGCCTGTCGTACCGGAATATGGAAGCGGTCGGTCCCCAACAACCGCGTGATCCGGTAATTGCCGGGGATGCGGGCCAGCGCATCCTCGGTGTTGGAGACCGCGCGATGGCGCTTCTCGCCGATCGGGATGATGAAACCGACGTCGCCGTTCCTGTGAAGAAATGCGTGGGCGGCCATCGGCTCATAGGGCCAATCGTCGATGTCGGCGTCGGCAATGCTCCATTGCCGCCGATGCGTGTAGCCATCGAAGCCGATGCTCATGGCATCACGCACCGTGCTTTGCGCACCGTCGGCTCCGAAGATAAGGTCGAAACTTGCCTCGTCACGGCCGTCTGGCGCCTCGATCCGCACCTCGGCCCGACCTTTGTGCTCGGCCATGCCGACAAATGTGCTTCGCCATTCGACGTCGATGCCAAATCCCTTGAGCGTATCGGTCATCAGCGATTCGGTGTCGCGCTGCGGCAGCGACAGCAGAAAATTATGGCGGTGCGGCAGGATCGAGAAATCGATCTCGCCGAGCGCTCGTCCTTCGAAGTAGAAACGGGCTCGGCGAATTTTCAATCCTTCGGCGAGCAATCGGGCAGCGACTTTGGACGGTTCAAGGATGTCGAGGCTGTGCGAACTGATGCCGACCGCCTTGGCGAGCGGCGTCGGGCCTTCCTTGCGGTCGATGATGCGAGGTGCAATGCCGCGCCTTGCCAGTTCGACTGCCGCCGTCAGCCCGGTCGGGCCGGCGCCGACGATCAGGATGGAAGCGTCCCGCGAAGCCGTCATCGTCTGGCGTCAGCTTTTAGGCAATGCGTAGGCAATGACGTCGGCAATGACGTCGTCGCCGATCCTGGTCTCCATGAAATGGTGTCCGCCGGGTGCAAGTGTCGCCAGCCAGGTCAGGACATAAAGCCATACACCGGCGGCATTGCCGGCAAGCAGCAGGCTGCCGGCGGCCAGCAGGGCGATCCCGGCGGGCAGATAGTACCAGGATCCGCCCAGCGCGATCAGCCAGGCACCGCCCCCTCCGATCGGCAGGCCGAGGATCGTCAGCAGCGCGCCGACGAACATCGTCCACCAGAAGGCAACGCCGGACCGGCGGCGAATGGGATGGGGTGGGGGATGGTCATGATGCTTATCCGGGTGAAACAGAACGTGACCTCATCCGAACGTATGAAGGGTTCGATGGTTTCCGGTCACCCCGACCTGATGGGCCAGGGCGGGGTAACCATTCTGTGATCTCCGCTGCTCCAGCCGGAACTTACCCACGCAGCCTTAGTTAGGCACTTTGGGGGGTGAATACGGTTTGCTGGATGCGAAATCGGCGAGGGGATGCCGCAGGTCTTTTCAAGGAGTGCCAACGGCATTTCACGCTTCGCTCTGTGGGGCGCGTGTTTCATGGCGATCTTTGCGGCTCTCGGCGGTACCGCCGTCTTGCGTTCGGACTTCGTCACCGGCGTTGGCCGGCCGTTGGCGCAACCAGTGCCGTTCAGCCACAGGCACCATGTCGGCGAGCTCGGCCTCGATTGCCGTTATTGCCATAGCGGCGCCGAGACTTCGTCATCGGCGGGTCTGCCGGCGACCGAGGTGTGCATGACCTGCCATTCGCAGCTGTTCACCAACGTGGACATGCTGGCGCCGATACGGGCAAGCCTTGCTTCCGGGCAGCCATTGCAGTGGCAGCGGGTGAACAGTGTCCCCGACTTCGTCTATTTCAATCATTCGATCCATATCGCTAAAGGCGTCGCCTGCGAGACGTGCCATGGCGAGGTCGACGACATGCCGCTGATGCGGCGGGCGCACGCACTATCGATGGAATGGTGCCTGGCATGCCATCGCGATCCCGAGCCTAATTTGCGTCCGCCGGAGGACGTGTTCCTGAGGCACTGGAAGCCACCGGCCGGCATCGCCGAAATCCGCCGGTCACTCATCAGCCTTCTCGATATCCACCCCGAGACCATGACCGACTGTTATGTCTGCCACCGCTGACAAACCGATCGCGGCTCCAGACATGGCCGGCCTGCGCGAACGGCTTTCGCCCGGCCCGGAGCTGTGGCGAAGCCTCGACGAGCTCGCCGATACGCCGGAATTCCGCCGCTTCGTCGATGCCGAATTTCCCTCGATCGCCGAGCGCATCCCGCGGCTCGACCGGCGCACGCTGCTGAAGCTGATGGGTGCATCGCTGACGCTGGCCGGGCTTGCCGCCTGCAGCCGGGCCGAAGACATCCTGCCTTATATCCGCCAGCCGGAAAACATCGTTCCCGGCAAGCCGCTTTATTACGCGACCACGCTTTCGAGCGATGGCTACGGTATCGGTGCGGTGGTCGAAAGCCATGAGGGCCGGCCGACCAAGGTGGAAGGCAATCCCGACCATCCGGCCTCGCGCGGTGCGACGGACGCCATCATGCAGGCGGCGGTGCTGTCGCTTTTCGACCCCGATCGCTCGCGCATGCCGCTGAAACACGGCGAACCGGCGGCCTATGGCGACTTCCTTGCCGACATGGCCGAGCTCACCTCGCGGCTGGCCGGCTCAGGCGGTGCCGGCGCGGCGCTGCTGATCGAGGCGACGACCTCGCCCACCATGAAGGCGCAGCTCGAGGCGCTGCGCGCGCGCTACCCCAGGCTGAGGCTGTTCCAGCACGATCCCCTGGCAACGCCGTCCGGCGCCGAAGCCACGCAGACCCTTTTCGGCAGGGCGCTTGCACCGGTCTACCGGTTCGATCGCGCCGACGCGATTGTCAGTCTCGACGCGGATTTCCTGGGCGAGGGCCCCGGCCGTCTCGCTTACGCCCGTGACTTTGCCGCGCGGCGTCGCGTGCGCCGGGCGGACGATACGATGAGCCGGGTCTATGCGGTGGAATCGACGCCGACGATCACCGGCGCTGCCGCCGATCACCGCAGGCCGGTGCGGCCGAGCGAGGTCGAAGCCGTCGCCGCGGCGCTGAGCGCGGTGCTTGGCGGCGAAGCGGCGCCAAGCGCCTTGGCACTGGACCCGGCCTGGCTGGCTGCCACTGCGGACGATCTGAAGGCGGCCGGCCGCTCGGCGCTGATCGTGCCGGGCGTCCATCAAACACCGTTCGTCCATGCCGCGGCTCTTGCCATGAATGCGCGGCTTGGTGCGCTTGGCAACACCGTGGAACTGATCGAGCCGCCCGACGCGATGCCCATCGAGGGCGACCTCGCTGCACTTTGCCAGGCGATCGGCGCGCGAGATATCGACACCGTTGTCATACTCGGCGCCAATCCTCTCCACACCGCACCTGCGGGGTTCGATGTCCGCGACGTGTTTTCGCAGCTGAAGCTTCTTGTCCACTGGGGTCTCTACCGCGACGAAACCGCCTTCGCCGCACACTGGCATGTCCCTGCTGCGCATGATCTCGAAAGCTGGAGTGACCTGCGCGCCCATGACGGAACCGCGTCGATCGTGCAGCCGCTGATCAGGTCGCTTTACCAGGGGCGGGCGGTGCATGAAATCCTGGCCGTGCTTGGCGGTGAATTCGCTGTTTCTGCGCTGCCGCTCGTCCGCCGGACATGGGCACAAACGACTTGGGCGCAAGCACTGGACGATCCCGCGTGGCGAAAGGCGCTTCGCGACGGCTTTGTATCCGGAAGTGCCAGCACTCCAGTCGATGTTGCGATGCCGGCGGATTTGCGCGGCCTGAACCCGCGCGTCGAAGCGGCCAAAGGCGTCGAAATCCGTTTCGTCGCCGATCCCTGGCTGCGCGACGGACGCAATGCCAACTCGTCCTGGCTGCAGGAATTGCCGCGGCCACTGAGCAAGATCGTCTGGGGCAATGCAGCGCTGATATCGCCAGCGACGGCGGGGCGGCTTCAGGTGGAAAACGCCCGGGTCGTCAATATCGCCTCGAACGGCACGGACATCGATGCGCCGGTCTGGATCATGCCTGGCCATCCCGACGAGACCGTGACACTTGCTCTGGGCTTCGACCGGAAGCTCGGTTCGGTGGCAGCACTCGCCGACGGCCACGACGCGTACAGGCTGCGAAGCCTCGAGGCTCCCTGGATCGTCTATGGCGCCACGGTCGCGCCGCGGGACGGCAGTGCGCGGGTCATCACCACGCAACACCATCAGGCGATGGAGGGCAGGGCGATCGTTCGCCATGCCTCGCTCGAGGCCTTCCGCAAAAATCCACACTTCGTGCGCGACGGCGCCCCGCCCGCGCCAACCGGATCGCTCTATCCCGACTGGCAATACAGCCAGGAAGCCTGGGGCATGTCGATCGACCAGTCGGCATGCATCGGCTGCATGGCTTGCGTTTCTGCCTGCCAGGCGGAAAACAACATCGCCACCGTCGGGCCGGACGAATCGGCACTCGGCCATGAGATGCATTGGCTGCGGATCGACCGCTACTACTCCGGCCCGCTCGACGATCCCGACGTCTTTTTCCAGCCGGTGCCTTGCATGCATTGCGAGAAGGCGCCGTGCGAGGTCGTCTGTCCGGTCAACGCCACCACCCACACCCATGACGGGCTGAACGCGCAGGTCTACAACCGCTGCATCGGCACGCGCTACTGCTCGCAGAACTGCCCCTACAAGGTGCGGCGCTTCAACTTCCTGGACTTCCAGGAATTCGACAAGGATGCGGCCGGACCGGAACAGGCCGCGCACAATCCAGACGTCAGCGTCCGTTCGCGCGGTGTGATGGAAAAATGCACCTACTGCGTCCAGCGCATTTCCGAAAAACGCATCAAGGCGCAGATCGAAAACCGCCACATCGCCGACGGCGAAGTGGTGACCGCCTGTCAGCAGGCCTGCCCGACACAGGCGATCGTTTTCGGGGACCTCAACAGCAAGGGCGCCGCTGTCGTGCAGGAAAAAGCAGCGCCGCAACACTACGCCTTGCTCGAGGACCTCAACACGCGACCCCGCACCACCTATCTCGGCAAGATCAGGAATATCAACGGCCGTCTCTCGCCAGGCGGGAAAGCCGATGGCTGAGGCTATTGCTGGAAAACCGGGCGCACTGCCCGTTCTGCGCGGCCGGCACGACCTTCCGGAGATCAGCGGCCGTATCAGTGCGATCGTCCTCGACGGCAGGCTGCCGCGCTATTTCTGGACCGCGTTTTTCGCCTGCTTCGTCTTCGTCCTCATCTTTCTCTATTCGATTACCTATCTGATCTCGGTCGGCGTTGGCGCCTATGGCGTCAACATTCCGGTTGTCTGGGGCACGATGATTGGCAATTTCGTCTGGTGGATTGGCATCGGCCATGCCGGCACGCTGATCTCGGCGGTGCTTCTGCTTCTGCGCCAACCATGGCGCGCCTCGATCAACCGCTTTGCCGAGGCGATGACGCTGTTTGCCGTGGCAATGGCGGGGCTTTTCCCGATCCTGCATCTCGGCCGCCCGTGGTTCTTCTACTGGCTGCTGCCGCTACCCAACACGCATATGCATTGGCCGCAATGGCGCAGCCCACTGGTCTGGGATTTCGCGGCGATCGCCACCTATGCCAGCGTTTCGCTGATGTTCTGGTATATGGGCCTGCTGCCCGATCTCGCCGTCCTGCGCGACCGGGCGAAATCGCGCCCGGCGCAGCTGTTCTACGGGATACTGGCGCTCGGCTGGCGCGGTTCGGCCTTTCATTGGGCGCGCTACCAGACGGTCTATTTCCTGATGGCGGCACTGGCCACGCCGCTGGTCGTCTCGGTGCATTCGATCGTCTCGCTCGACTTCACCTTCGCCATCACGCCGGGCTTCCATTCGACTATCTTTCCTCCCTATTTCGTTGCCGGCGCGCTGCTGTCCGGCTTCGCCATGGTGCTTACCATCGCCATCCCGCTGCGCTGGGCGTTTTCGGTCCAGGATCTGATCACGCTGCGGCACATGGACAATGCCGCCAAGCTGATGATCGCCGCCGGCATGATCGTCATCTACGGCTATGCCTCCGAGGCTTTCTTCGCCTGGTATTCGGGCGAAACCTATGAGCGCACGATGATGTGGCAGCGCGCCTTCGGACCCTATGCGCCGCTGTTCTGGACCATGCTCGCCTGCAACGGCGCTGTTTTGCAATTGCTCTGGTTCCGGCGGGTGCGCCTCAACATGCCAGTGCTGTTCGCCATTGCCCTGATCATCAATGTCGGCATGTGGATCGAGCGCTACGTCATCGTCGTCACCGGGCCAAGCCGCGATTACCTGCCGTCGTCCTGGGGCGAACAATCACTGAGATGGCTCGACTTCGGCATCCTGTTCGGCTCGATCGGCACCTTCTTCGCATTGGTCTTCCTGTTCATCCGCGTCCTGCCGGCCATCACCATTTTCGAGGTCGAGGAGCTGGCCGGGGAGAGGGGCGGCGCAAGATGAGCCTTTACGGCGTCATTGCGGCTTTCGCCGATCCCGAAGCGCTGACCGAGGCGGTCCGCACCATGCGGGCGCGCGGCTACCGGCGCATGGACGCGTTCTCGCCGTTCCATGTGCATGGGCTGGCCGACATGCTCGGCATGCGCAAGACGCGCTTGCCATGGACCATCCTTGGCGGCGCCATCGTCGGCGCGGTGTTTGTCTATGGCCTGATCCTCTATTCGGTCGAGATCGATTTTCCGCTCAATGTCGGCGGCCGGCCGCTGCATTCCTGGCCGGCCTTTCTCGTCATCGCCTTCGAGGCCGCGATACTTGGCGCTGCGCTGGCCGCATTCTTCGGCATGCTGGCCGCCAATCGCCTGCCCGAATATTACCACCCGGTCTTCAACGCCACGAGCTTCACCTATGCGCGCGGCGGCAAGTTCTATCTGCTCGTCGAGGCCGCCGATCCGAAGTTCCGCAAGGGCGTGACCAAGGGCCAGCTGACACGGCTCGGCGCCGAAACCGTCGAGGAGGTGGAGGCGTGAACATGCGCACGATCCTGCTGTCGGCAGCCTTGCTGGTCGCCGGCTGCCGGCAGGACATGGAGGACCAGCCGCGCTACGATCCGCTCGAAAGCAGCAACCAGTTCGCCGACGGCATGTCGGCGCGGGCGCCGGTCGAGGACACGGTCGCACGCGATGCCGATCTTTCGCCGGTACCCGACACTTTTCCCTATCCGGTCACGATGATGCTGCTGCGGCGAGGCCAGCAACGCTTCGACATCTTCTGTTCGCCTTGCCACGGCCGCGCCGGCGACGGCCACGGCATGATCGTCGAGCGGGGCTTTCCGGCGCCGCCGACCTATCACCAGCACGCGTTGCGCAAGGCGAGCGACAGGCATTTCTACGACGTCATCAGCAACGGCTATGGCGCCATGTATTCCTACGCGGCGCGTGTCCCGCCTGCCGACCGCTGGGCGATCGTCGCCTATATCCGCGCCCTGCAATATTCGCGCGATGCACCAATTGCCGAGCTGCCGGAAAGCCTGCGTGCCGAGCTCAATGCGGAGCCGGATCGACGATGCGGGCGATGATGCGGCTTGCCACCGAACGTTTGATTTTGCCGGCGCTTGCCGTGGCCGCCGTCGGACTTGTGCTTTGCGCCACGGGATTGGCCTTCGACTTCAGAGCCATGTTGGCCGGCTGGCTGCCTGCGGCGCTCTTCCTGCTCGGCCTGCCGCTCGGCGCGCTGACCATCCTGATGGTGCATGGGCTGACCGGCGGCCGCTGGGGCGAGGCAATCCGCCAGCCGCTGCGCGCTCTCGTCGCGACGCTGCCGCTGGCGCTGCTTCTGCTGCTGCCGGTTCTGCTCAGGCTCGACCTGGTCGTTCCCTGGGCGAGTGCCGACGCGGCTGCATTGCCCGAGACGGTGCGCCAGAAATTCTCTTATCTGAACGTTCCGTTCTTTTTGCTGCGCTTTGCCGCCTGCGCCGCGATCTGGCTGGTGCTGGCGTGGCGCGTGCTCGACTGGACAACGACCGATAGCGGTCGTGGCAGCGCCGGCCGCGGCAAGGCCTATGCCGCTGGATTGATTGCGCATGGGCTGGCTGTGACGATTTTTGCCATCGACTGGATGCTCTCGCTGGAGCCGGAGTTCTCCTCGACCATCTATGCGTTGCTGGAAGCGTCGGCCGAAGTCGTCGGCGCTTACGCCCTGCGATGACGGTACTGTGTGTTAACCGCTCGATCGAGGTCATGGCGGGCGGCGAGGAGGATGTCGCGCTCAGCGAGGATTTGGCCAACATGCTGTTCGGCTTCGTGCTGCTGTGGACCTACCTGTCGTTCATGCAATGGCTGGTGACCTGGGGCGGCGACCTGCCAAACGAGATCCGTTGGTACCTCATCCGCAGCAGCAATGGCTGGCAGTATCTGCTCTGGCTGCTGATTGCGCTGCAATTCGCGGTCCCCTTTGCCGGGCTGCTCAGCCGGGATCTGAAGCGCAGCCATGCCGGCCTGCTGTCGATCTGCGGCATCGTGCTGGCTGGCCACTACGTCGATGTCCTTTGGCGGATCAGACCGCCGTTGGCGGACGGCAATGTGATCGCATTCTGGTACGATCTTGCCGCGCTGGCAGGAGCTGGCGGCCTCTGGCTTGCGCTGCTGCTTTTCGTGCTTGGCCGGCCGGACCGGATCGCCCTCTGGTGCCGGAGGCCGGTCCATGGCTAGGGCAGCCCGCCATCCCGAAACGCGCGACGTCTGGCCGGGCGCGCTGCTTGCCTTCGCGGCCGGCCTGCTGCTGCTCCTGGCCGCAACAGTCATCGTCCTCGGGCTCGTCTTCGACACCAGGCCGTTCGGGCCGCTGCCGGGGCCATCATCGGTCGGCAACCGGGCCAGTCCAGCCTTGCAGCGCTTTCCAGAAGACGACCTCGCTGCCTTCCGCAAGGCGGAGGAGCAGGAGCTGAACAAGGTCGGCTGGGTCGACCGCACCGCCGGCATTGCCCGCATTCCGATCGAGGACGCCATGTGGGCGATCGTCAGCCATGGTTTGCCGAACTGGGGGCAGCCGGCGCCGGCCGCCGGCGCCGACTGCGGATTGGTCGAGGCCGAGATACCACGCGCGCCACAGGCCGCTCGCTGCCGGACCGCGCCAGCCCAGGGAGGCCGGCCGTGAAGGCCTGGCTAACCGCTTTTTCCCTTCTCGCGGCACTGCCGGCCATGGCCTTCGCACGCCCGGCCTTCGATCCCGAGATCGGCGCGCAGCTCAGCCTCAACCGGGTGTTTCGCGATGCGTCCGGCGAGCAGCGCACGATCGGCCAAATGCTTGCCGGCCGGCCGGCGCTGCTGATTTTCGGCTACGACAAATGCCCGAACCTTTGTGGTGTGACCCAACAGGCGGTCGCCTCGGATTTGAAAAAGACCTCGCTCGACCCCGACACCTATCGCGCTTTGTTCGTCTCGATCGATGCCGCCGACACGCCCGAAGATGCGGGCGATGCGCAAGCCACGGTCGCCGCGGCGGCCGACGCGAGGAACCTGTCGGCGTGGCGGTTCCTGACCAGTGCCGACGGCGCCGGCGGCGCCCTTGCCGCGGAAGCCGGCATCAGTTTCGACACCCGCGCCCGGATCGACCAATTCGCCCATCCGATCGCGGTCATCGCGCTGACGCCAAAAGGCCGGATAGCGCAGGTGCTGCCGGCGCTGAGCTTCACGCC
Organism: Mesorhizobium sp. M0633; assembly: GCF_040320645.1. Taxonomy (NCBI): domain Bacteria; kingdom Pseudomonadati; phylum Pseudomonadota; class Alphaproteobacteria; order Hyphomicrobiales; family Phyllobacteriaceae; genus Mesorhizobium; species Mesorhizobium sp. M0633. The sequence goes on along the minus strand of NZ_JAMYQC010000005.1, from coordinate 184,959 downwards.
GCGCGATCTTGAGCTTGCCCTCGTCGAGGCATCTTCCGGCAGGCTCGGCTCGATCGCCGATCATGTCTTCCTGCTCTGCGCCGGCTTCGATGCGTCCAAGGGGCGATATACGCCGGCGATCTGGGCTGCGTTGAAGCTCGCCAGCATCGTGATGGTGGTGGGGTTGGCGACGGCCATACTGCTGGCGCGCGGGAGGCGGGCGTGAGCTTCGGCATCCGGTTTTTCCCGCAGGAAGCCTCGTCCATCGCAGGCAGCGTCGATGCCTTGTTCTACACATTGCTGGCTTTCGCAGGCGCGCTCGGCCTGTTCCTGACCGTTCTCGTTGTCGGCTACGCCGTCAAATATCGTATCGGCTCCGCAGCCGACCGTACCGGGGCGCGTGCCCGCAGCCTGCCGCTGGAGATGACGTGGACCATTGCCAGCCTGGTGATCGCCTTCATCTTCTTCGGCTGGGGCGCAGTCCTTTTTGTCCGGCGCGACCGTCCGCCACCGGACGCCGTCGAGATCGCCGGCCTCGGCAAGCAATGGATGTGGGAATTCCGCCATCCCGGCGGCCAGCGCGAGATCAACGAGCTGCACGTGCCGGTCGGCAAGGCGGTGGTGGTGTCGCTGGCATCACAGGACGTCATCCACTCCTTCTACGTGCCAGCCTTTCGGGTCAAGCAGGATGCCGTTCCCGGACGCACGGCCAATGTCTGGTTCATCGCCACGCAGCCGGGGCGTTATCACCTGTTCTGCGCCGAATATTGCGGCACGCAGCATTCCGAGATGGGCGGCTGGGTGACGGTGCTGGCGCCGGAGCAATATGCATCATGGCTCGGCAGTCAAGGTGAAGGCGAAAGCCTTGCCACGAGCGGCGGGAAACTGTTCCGCGCGCTCGGCTGCTCCGGCTGTCACGGCAATTTCAGCAAGGTGCGGGCGCCCGGCCTCGATGGGGTTTTCGGCCAGCCGGTGGCGTTGGCCAACCGGCAGACGGTCATCGCCGACGAACGCTATCTGCGCGATTCGATCCTTGTCCCGAACAAGGAAATCGCCGCCGGCTACCAGCCGGTGATGCCGAGCTTCGACGGTCTCGTTGACGAAGCCGAACTGCAGATGCTGATGGCCTATCTCAAATCCCTATCGCTCCAATCTCCCTCGTTCCCGGCGGCAAAAAACGAGGCGCCGCAATGAGCAGCGATTTGGCGTCGGCAAGCTATCTCGCAGAAGGTGCCGGGCCGCGCTCCTGGCTGCTGACAACAGACCACAAACGGGTGGCGTGGCTCTATTTCGTCTCGCTGACGGCCTTCTTCTTCCTCGGCGGAACCTTTGCCGTGCTGATGCGCATCGAGCTTGCGACGCCGGCCGGCGACCTGGTCTCCGACGATGTCTACAACCGGCTGTTTTCGCTGCACGGCATCATCATGGTGTGGTTCTTCCTGGTGCCGTCGATCCCGGCTACGCTCGGCAATTTCCTGCTGCCGCTGATGATCGGCGCGCGCGACCTCGCCTTTCCCCGGCTCAACCTGGCAAGCTGGTACGTCTTCATGTTCGGCAGCCTGTTCGCGCTCGCCTCGGTGGTTTTGGGCGGCGTCGACACCGGCTGGACCTTCTACACGCCGCTGTCGACGCTCTATGCCAACGGGTTTGTCTCGACCGCGGCATTCGGCGTTTTCATCGTCGGCTTTTCGACGATCATGACCGGCATCAATTTCATCGTCACCGTCCACACCTTGCGAGAGCCTGGCCTCACCTGGTTCCGGCTGCCGATCTTCGTCTGGACCCTGTACGCCACCAGCCTGGTGATGGTGCTGGCGACGCCGGTGCTTGCAGCATCGCTGATCCTCATCGTGCTGGAGCGCGTCTTCGGCATCGGCATCTTCAATCCCGACCTCGGCGGCGATCCGCTGCTGTTCCAGCATCTGTTCTGGTTCTACTCGCACCCCGCCGTCTACATCATGATCCTGCCAGGCATGGGAGTGGTCTCGGAAGTGCTGCCTTGCTTTAGCCGCCGGCCGCTGTTCGGCTACAAGGCCGTCGCCCTGGCTTCGATGGCGATCGCCGTCTTCGGCTTTCTCGTCTGGGGCCACCACATGTTCGTCAGCGGGCAGTCGGCCTATGCCGGCGTGGTGTTTTCGTTCCTGTCCTTCTGCGTCGCGATCCCATCGGCGATAAAGGTCTTCAACTGGAGCCTGACGCTGCGCAAGGGCGAAATCAGCTTCGAGACGCCGATGCTTTATGCGCTGTTCTTCCTGGCATTGTTCACCTTCGGCGGGCTGGCCGGCCTTTTCCTTGCCGCGCTCGCCATCGACGTCCACGTTCACGACACCTATTTCGTCGTCGCCCATTTCCACTACATCATGGTAGGCGGCATGGTGACCGCCTACATGGCAGGGCTGCATTTCTGGTGGCCGAAACTCACCGGCCGAATGTATTCGGAGGTTTGGGGCCGTATAGCCGCGGCTGTGACCTTCATCGGCTTCAACCTGACCTTTTTTCCGCAATATGTGCTCGGCTTTCTGGGCATGCCGCGGCGCTACCATACCTATCCGCCGGAATTCGCTTTCTGGCACATTCTGTCGTCGGCAGGCGCCGTGGTGCTGGCGATCGGCTATCTGATGCCGCTCCTCTACTTGGCATGGTCGCTGTTTCGAGGCGCGCAGGCGCCGGCCAATCCGTGGCGAGCGACCGGGTTGGAATGGCAAACAAGCTCGCCGCCGCCAGCGCATAATTTCGATCGCATGCCGACCGTCACCAGACCAGCCTACGACTATCCGATGAAAGGCCTGACCGAGAAACGGTCGGACCCGGTGGAGGATCTGGTTTGAAGTCACCGACGACAAGCATCGCCTTCGACCGGCCGGCTCGCGAAACGGCAGCCGACAGCTTTGCCATGTGGGTGTTCATCGGCTCCGAGGTGATGCTGTTCGGCGCCATCCTGCTCGTCTTCATGTTTGCCAGGTTGAGTTACGGCGACGCCTTCGCCGGCGCGGCGAAGCATCTGTCGCTGCCATTGGGCACCGCCAACACCGTCGTCCTGATCACCAGCAGTTTCGCTATGGCGCTCGCCCATATGTACACGGCCGCGCGGCGATGGCGCGCCGCTGGCTGGGCATTGGCTGCGACGGCGCTGCTCGGCGTCGTCTTCCTGGCGATCAAGGCGACGGAGTACGCCAGGGAATTCGGCGAAGGGCTGGCGCCGGTGCTCGGCGCACCTTTCATCTATAAGGGCCCGGATCCTGTTCATGCCGAATTCTTCTTCGGCCTCTATTTCGCGATGACGTCACTGCACGCCTTGCATCTGATTTGCGGCGTAATCGTCATCGGCGGCATCCTTGCGCTGTGGCCACGCACGATCGAGGCCAGCCGGTTCCGGCGCGTGCAGGCAATCGGCCTCTATTGGCATTTCGTCGATGTCGTCTGGGTCTTCCTGTTCCCCGTCCTCTATCTGATCAACAGATGAGCGAGTTCCGCAAACTCACGCTTGCTTATATCGGGCTTTTAGCCTTGCTGGCCCTGACCGTCGGCTCGTCCTTCCTCGCGCTCGGCGGCTTCAATTCGGCACTCAATCTGGTGATCGCCGCGGCCAAGACCGCCGTCATCGCCATCCTGTTCATGCATCTGGCCAGCGACGGCGTCCTGCCGCGTCTTGCGGTCGCTGCTGCCGGGTTTTGGCTGATGATCCTATTCGGGCTGACGCTGATCGGACAATAGGCCGAAGCGGCGCACCTCGTGATGCCTTGCCTGCGCTCGGACCGGCCTTACGGGGCCGGCTTTTGCTCGGCCGCCGACGTAGAAATCTTTTGGCCGTGGCCGTTGAGTTGCCGGGCCTCGTCCTCGGCTGCGTCTTCGAGCTTGGCGACGAGCAGATCCTTGAGGTCGCCAACCTCTTCCTCGATGTCTTCGATGGGTACGCCGGCGTCGGCCGCCTCTTCCTTGCATTCCCTGGCGAGGATTTCCGCCTCCCTTTCAAGCTTGATCGGAGGCGGCGGCACATGAACGTTTTCGTGGATCCAGTCCTGCAAGAATTCTATCGCACTGTCGCTCATGGCGCTCACCTATAGCGGCAACCCTGTAGTGCACATTAACGTACGTGTTGCAAAATGGATGCTTGGCAACGCCGGATTTCGGGTAGCGATATTTGACGATAGCGTGATCGCTTAGGAACTGGAGCTTCTGCAGCCAAATGGAATCACTTGGCGTCGCGGAATTGCGTCTAACCAGACAGTTGGAGCGGGATCTAATTTGAAAGCATCCCGCCCTAAGACGTGTTGCGCCGACGCGCCGGTGTTGCTCGATTCGGATCGCTTGTCGGCCGACCATCGTCATCGGCAGCAGCCGGTCGTGTCGGCCGCTCAGCGGCGCGGTCGGCGCGCATTTTGCGTTTATGCGCCATCCAGAACGGCAAGAGCTCGGCAAGAAAACTGTATATCGTGGTCTTCATCGGCATGCTCCGGACAACGGTTACAACTCGTGGTCCCGCATTTCCGTTCCGACAAAGAGTTGCGTTCCGACAAATCCGTCGCTTCTATAATTGCGATTCGATCGGCAGGCAGCCAACCAACGCTGCAACGATGCGCCGATAGAGACTGGCCTCCGGTTCACGCGAACATTGCCGCATCTCGCCATCCGCCATGCCGAGCCACCGCAGGGCGCCTTTGTCCAGGACCAGCTGATAGCTCGTCTGCGGTGACTTTTCGTGCTCGAACAGCCGGCGCAACTCCATCACCAGATTGGCATCGTGGAAAAGCACGCCCATTTCCGCATTCAACGACACCGAACGCGGATCGAAATTGAAGGAACCGACAAACCCCAGCGTGTCGTCGACCGTAAAGGCCTTGGTATGGAGGCTGGCTCCCTTTGAGCCGAAAACGGAGATGTTGGCCTGGCGGTTGAAGGGTTGCAATTCGAAAAGCTGGACACCTTTTTTAAGTAGCTTGCGGCGGTATTTGGCATAGGCGCCGTGCACGGCGGCGACGTCCGTCGCGGCGAGCGAGTTGGTGAGGATTGCAACCTCGGCGCCACGATCCACCAGCTTCGACAGGATGGCCAACCCGGTGCGGCCGGGGATGAAATAGGGCGAGACAATTTCGAGGCGCTGCCTGGTCGCCGCGATAGCGGGAAGCAGCTCTTTGGTCAGCCAGTTCCTGCGCCGCTTGCCGCGCACCTTTTCCGGCGGATCGGAAATGACGCGAACGCCTTTCGTCCAGCAGACCTCGTTATGCGCCGCAATGAACTCCGTGATCGTGCGCCAGGCACTGAGGCTGTTCAAAAGCTGGCCGTCCATCGACGCATCGAGATTATCGAGGAAATCGGCGCGCGAGCCCACCGCAGCCGGGTTGAGCAGCTGGATCGGCTTTGCCGCCTCGCAATTCCAGAACGCCTCGAAGATCTGCATCGTCTGCCCAACGGCAGGACCGAGAAGCAACAGGTCGAGATCACGGAAATTTGTCTCCGCGGCGTCGAAATAGGCATCGCCGATATTTCTTCCTCCGACGATGGCCAGGCTCCCGTCGGCGATCCAGGCCTTGTTGTGCATGCGGCGGGTCATCGCAAACAGCCGGGCGACCATCTCCAGCGAGCGAAAGATGCTGCCGTTCCTCATGCCGCTGGGGTTGAACAGCCTCAGCTCGATGTTCTTGTAGCTGTTGAGCGCCAGGTAAGCGGCGTCGCTGTTGCGCGGATTTATATCGTCCAGCAGCATGCGGACGCGGACACCGCGCTCCGCCGCCTTGACGACCTCCTGCATCAGCAGCCGGCCGCTATGGTCGTCGTGCCAGAGATAGTACATCAGGTCGAGGCTGCTGGTGGCACTGCGCGCGGCAAGGATTCGTGCGGCAAACGCGTCATAATTGTCGGCGATCAGCACCAGCCCGCTATTGCCGGCAGCGATCTTGTCCCGGGCAAACCGCGAAATGGCTGTATCCATAAAGTGCACCGACAAACATCAGCGAAGCAAACCGTCTGAAATCTGACTAACAACCCTTCAGGTTCATTCTGGTTGCAGTCGCGGCTGCCGTATCGCGTCCAGGTTCAGCCGGGCCTTGATCGGCAGATGATCGGAAGCCCGCTGCGCCAGCGGCGTCTTGTGCACCTCGATGCTGGAAATCAGGTGCGGCGGCCTGGCCAGGATGCGGTCGAGCGCAAACAGCGGAAAGCGCGACGGAAAACTCGGCAGAACCGCATCGATCGGACCGAAATGCGGCAGCAGGGCCAGCAGCGAAGACCTGTTGCGGACGCGCCATTCGTTGAGGTCGCCAAGCAGGATTGTTGGCCGCAGAACCGGGTGCGTGGCTTCGACAAGTGCGTTGGCTTGCTGCGAGCGCGAGCGCCGCAGCAAGCCGAAATGCGCGGCTATGATCCTGAGCGAGACGCCCTTCAGCTCCAGGTCCGCGATGACCGCGCCGCGCGGCTCCAGGCCGGGCAGCCGGATCTGGTTCACGCTTTCGACCACGCCGCGGCGTGCCAGGATCAGATTTCCGTGCCAGCCATGGCTGCGGCGGTTTTCCGGGACATGGGTGGGGACGAGGTCGCTGTCCCGCTCGAGCGCCGCGAGATCCAGCAATCCCTGCCTGCTTCCGGTTCTTTCGTCGGCCTCCTGCAAAGCAATGATATCGGCATCGAGTTCCTTGACCACGGCTGCGACCCGCTCCGGATCGAACCTGCCGTCGGTGCCGACGCATTTATGCACATTGTAGGATGCGACCGTAGTGCATGAAATTTCATTGCCGGGTGCCGCAAACCGCGGCACTTCCCTTCGCAGCGCAGCGCCAAGCGACCTTGGGAGGGTAGGCGATCGATCCAGCATGTGGTCCATTTGCTGTTGAGTCGGCGAGTGGCGGCCATTGCGATTATGGCGCGTGCGGAGGTCTGAAACAACGACGACCTTGCAAAACCGTTCCACCACCCGGCCTCGGCGCGCCCGCGGTCTGGAACCCTGACGGGCAACAACACGTTTCGGGAAGGCAGCGCAGTCAACGGAGAAGTCGAATGCAGCCCTTAGCCGCAAATTCCGCCCCCCGGCCAGGCCCGCTCAGGATTGTCCCGTTCGATGGAACCGTAACCGTTCGGTTCTCCGACGCCATTATTGCGTCGAGCGAGCGGGCAAAGCTGCTCTACGAAGACGGTCATGATCCTGTCTTCTACATTCCCTTCGAGGACATCTATTTCGACCTCTTGGAGAAGACGAACACGACGAGCCACAGCCCGCTGAAGGGCACGGCAAGCTATTGGCGTGTTCATGCGGTCGGTTCGTCGGCAGAAGACTTCATGTGGGCCTACGAGACGCCCGACACCCCGGCATTGGCGATCGCCCGCCATGGTGCGTTCGATCCCGGCAGGGCGCGGATCGACGCCGATCCCGCGGAAGACAAGCGGCACACGCCGCACGTCACCGAGTAGACCCACATCGGCGACAGCCGCCAGCTGTCCGTCAGCTCGCGAACTCTTCCCTGAGAATGCGCAAGCCGTCTTCGTATTCGCTGTCGAGGCACCGATCTGCCGTGCCTGCCATAGATTGTCGGCGAGATCGGCGCGCTTGACCGGCAATGCCAGCGGGTTGGCCGCGGCCCTGCGAACGAAAGCGGCATCGTCCTCGTTCGGCAGCCGCGTCATGGCGTCGACGGCAGACACGATGGACGGCCCGAACCCGGCCGCCTCAAGCCGGTCGCGGTTCCAGCCGTCGCCTTTTTCGATGACGTCGTGAAGATAGGCGATGGCTTTCTGGTCGAGCGTTTCGACGGCATCGACGACCCGGCGACAATGTTCGATATAAGGCCGCCCTGTCTTGTCCGTCTGCCCGGCATGAGCCTGTTCGGCGATTTTCGCTGCGCGATAAAGCACGCTCATTGGGTCGACCCCGTAACGAACAGCGCATGTCCTGGCTAACGCGCCATCGTCAGCGGGAGTTCCGATGCACCGCGGGAACCCTGCTGCCTCACTTGCGAGCTGAATGCCGCGGCGGCGGGCCCGACACGTCAGGAGACGCGTTCAAAACTGTCGAGGCTGGTTCCAAAGGCGCGCCAGGCGGGCAGTTTCCTGGCTCGGGCCGGGGCACCTTCCTTTTCCGCCGACAAAGCGGCATCCGCAACGGTGTGCCACAGCATCTCCAGCTTCCCGTTCCTGAGGATGCCGGTATAGCTCACCGCCGCGGCTCCGACCCGCCCTTCGGCCGCGCAGGCGAAGCCGATGACGTCTCCATGGCAGGCTCCGAACAGCGGCACGGTCATGCCGAAGAAGGCGCTGTCCTCCAGCGCCGTCCTGAAGGTTCCGCTGATCCGTCCGCCCTCTTCGGTGGTCAGTTCGACGACCGACCCGTACTGATTCCGCCAGGTGCCCAGCCAACTCATCGCTGCTCCTCCTGATTGCTACCAAAGGGATTGCGTTGCCACACGGCCGCCAAGCCGCGGCCGGTGTAGCGGGCCTTCAATCAGCCGCGATGCCAGCCATCGACATCTGAACGAAGCGCAGCGGCGCTTCCAGCGTCCAGGTGATGCCGTGCCTGGCGAATTCCAGGCGGCCGGTGCCGCTGAGCGCCTGCGGCGTGACGCGTTTGAGCACAACCGTTCCGAAACCGCGTCGCGTGTTTTCATCCACCAATGGTCCGTCCAGTTCCCGCCAGACAAGGCGGAAGCCGTCGCTGCCATCGGCGGCTGGGGTCACGGTCCATTCGACCTCGACCCGTCCGTCATGGTGCGACAGCGCTCCGTGCTTAACCGAATTGGTGGCCAGCTCGTGAAAGGCGATGCCGAGATATTGCACCGCGTTCGGCTGCAGCATGATCGTCGGCCCGCTCATCGACAGACGGGCCTGTGTCGCGAAGGCCTTGGTCTGTGCATGGATCAATTCGCCGATGGTCGCGCCACGCCATTCCGCATCGACCAGGAGGTCGTGCGATTCCGAAAGGGCCATGATGCGTTCCCGGACCCGTGAAAGGAAGGCCTCTGGCGTACCCGCCAGCTTGCTGGTCTCGCGGATCATCGAGACGATCACCGAATACTGGTTTTTAACGCGATGGTTGACTTCGCGCATGAGTGTGCGGATGCGCCGTTCGCTTTCCTTGTGGGGGCTGATGTCGCGCGCGATCTTGGAGGCGCCGATGATACGTCCGATGCCGTCGCGTATCGGCGAGATGGTGAGCGAAACCGGAACCAGGGTGCCGTCCTTGCGCTGCCGGATAGTCTCGTATGAAGGAATCCGTTCGCCGGCGCGAATGCGGCTGATGATCATGGCTTCCTCATCCAGGTGGTCGGGCGGGATGAGGATCGTCACCGGGCGCCCGATCGCCTCGGCGGGCGTATAGCCGAACAGGCGTTGTGCCGCGTCGTTCCAGCTGGTGATAATGCCGTTCAAGTCTTTGGACACGATGGCGTCCATCGAGGATTCGACGATGGCGGCGAGCCTTATGCCGGCGTCGTCGGCCAGCGTCTGCATGCGCAGGTCGAGCAGGGTGTTGATGGCACCGACAACCTCGCCGGCTTCATTGCGAAGCAGGACCGGATGCGCACTGAACGGGATGAGTTGGCCGTCCGGCCGCTCGGCGATGGCTTGGCCCCCACGAACGTCCCGCTCCTCGAGCAAGGCAACGGCCATTGGACACTCGTCATGCGTCATCGGTCGCCCGTCGAGGTGGCGAAGCTTCCATGACCCGCACCAGCGATCCTGGCCGATAACCGGACGATATCCCCAGAGATCGGCAGCGGCTTCGTTGAAGAAGGTGATGTAGCCTTGTTTGTCGGTGGTGTAGACGGCCACAGGCAACGCCTGCATCAGATCGGCGGAGGAAACTTGCGGGATCCCGCCAGTCCTTAGTTCAACGACGTCCACCAGTCCCCCGCTCTGCTTGGCTTGCCGACGGATTGCTACGTCATCTAAATGCGCGCGAGCGTTTTCGGTTCCGTTCGATCCGCTTTCGGACATTCAGGCTGATTTGCGTTTCGGGGCCGTTCTCGGCTTTTTGCTGGGAGCCTTGCCGCCTTCCTGCGCCAGGCTTTTGCGCAGAACATCGGCGAGATTGATGACGTTCGTCTTGGGCTCAGGTGCCGGCTTGGGCGGTTTCTTGCCCTTGCGCTTGGCCTCGATCATTGCAACCAGCGCCTTTTCATAAGTATCGTCGAACTTCGACGGGTCGAATTTGGCGGGCTTCTTGTCGATCAGCAATTGCGCGATTTCCAGCATCTCGGGATCGACCTTGCGAGCCTTCAGCCCTTCGAACACCGCGTCCGCCGCGACCACTTCATTGTGGTTGCGTAATTCCGTCATCAGCATGCCCTTGCCCAGCGGCTGGATCAGCACCTCTCGGCCTCGCTGGTACAGCACGACGCAGGAGCGGGCTGCTACCTTTTTCCTGGCCATGGCGTCCCGGATCACCGCGAAAGCCTCCGTGGAGGGCGCGTCGGCCGGAACGAGATAGTAGGGTTTTTCGAGGTAGCGTGCGTCGATTTCGGCGGCAGGCACGAACTCGCCGATCTCGAGCGTATGCTGCGATACCATCTTCAGTTTCTTGATTTCGTCCGGCTCTATATGGATGAACTCACCCTTTTCGACCTCATAGCCTTTTACCTGCTCCGCCGCCTCGACCGTATCGCCGGTCTCCTCGTCTAGATAGGCGCTCTTGACCGGGAGACCGTCCTTGCGGTTCAGGATCCTGAAATGCACTTTCTCGGCCTCGCTGACGGCACCGATGATCTTGACGCCACAGGAAACCGATCCGACTTTCATAAAGCCCTTCCAGGCAGCTCGCGGCGTCGCCATGTCGATCACTCATTTGTCGAACGGACGGAACGGCTGCGCGCGGAAATCGTTCCGCCATGGCAGGCTGTTCCATATGCCGGCCCGGACGTTCGTTTCATTTTCGTCAGGGGAATAGCGGAATGGCCCAACGCAGCGCAGGATTGCTCATCTTTCGCCGAAGGGAAGGACATCTCCAGGTCTTGCTGGTGCATCCGGGCGGCCCATTCTGGGCGAAGAAGGACGACGGCGCATGGTCGATCCCGAAGGGCTTGGTCGACGAGAACGAGGACGAGCTGGCGGCAGCAAAACGCGAGGCCGAAGAGGAACTCGGTCTTGCCATCGACGGGGATTTCGAAAGCCTTGGCAGCTACAGGCAGCCGGGCGGCAAGCTCGTCATCGCATGGTGCGTCGAGACGGATTTCGACAGCGACGCCATCAGCAGCAACACCTTCGTCATGGAATGGCCGCCAAGGTCCGGCTCGATGAAGGAATTTGCCGAAGTCGACAAAGCGGGCTGGTTCTCCCTGCCTGAAGCCAACCTCAAGATCCTGAAAGGCCAGCGCGCCATGCTGGCGGAGTTTGCCGGCCGGCATGGCGACGGATGAATTTGTTTCAGCCCAGTTCTTAGGGCAGTGCTCGGGCTTCCTCACCGCTCTGCTTTAAGCGCGTTGCGGCCGCAGCGTGCGCAAGGTGATCGAATAGCGGTGCTCCGCAACCGGCGGAATGCTGTGCTCCCATTCGCTGCGCGCGGCGCCCGTCATCAGATAGGCCGATCTTGGCTCGACGGTGACCGTCTTGCGGTCCCATCGCGTGCCGTTTTTCCGCCGCAGGCGAAAGCTGCAGGCGGCCAGCAGGGAAACACCGGCGACGCCCTCGAAATGAGGCTTGTCGCGGTGCCAGCCGATACCGGCGCCCGGCCGGTACTCGTTGATCAGCACCTGCACGAAGGTCTCGGCGGGCAGGCGGGCGAAGGCTGCAACCTTTTCCCTGAGCGGCAGCAGAAAAGCCGGGTATCGGCGGTGCCTCGACGACTTCGCGCCGGTCGTAGTCATAACGCAGCCCGAAGCCGACCACCCGCCGATTTGCCAGATGGCCGTGAAAGTCGAAGGCCTGAAAAGGCAGGGTTGCGAGCTGGCTCGCGAACGCTGCTTCTTCGTCCGGCGTGATCAGTTCGGGCCGGTAGCGGAATCCTTCCGGCAGGTCGTCGGCGGCGGCAAAGAGATCGCCCTGGCGGGCTGCAGCCGATGTCTTGGGCGATGGCATCAACCGTATTTGGTGAAGCCGGCCCGTAGCGGCAAGGCTGGCTTCGGCAGCAAGGAACCTCGCTCTCAGTGCAGGGTTATTCACACGACGGCGTGGATTGGACCTGTCGAGGATGCCTTCAACTGCGATCAGAAGCATCGATTACCAGCCGGCGACGAGGGTACTCTCCGTATGGTTCGTCCCGAGCGGAAACCGCTATGATTACGAGGACGTGCCGCCGCAGGTCCACGCGGCATTCCGCAAAGCCTCGTCAAAGGGCCGGTTCTTCAACGAGCATATTCGCGACCGGTACAAATACCATCTGGTCGAGCAGAGCCATTCGAGGTGAGCCTTCAGCCGCTTCTCAACCACGATCTCGGCTCTCCGCCATGCCTGGCCGCGTGGTGGCAATGAGCGGACTTCGCAGTTGGCGAGCGACCTGATATTGATCATGGTCCCACCCAAAACATCGAAAGCTTGGAATGTCCGCCGAAGCCGAAAAAACCGAGCGAAGGCGAGACCTGGCCGAAACCCGGCAAGCTCGGAGCACTGATCGCTCAATCGCTGACCGAAAATGCCAAAGCCCGGTTCGAGGTGGATTCTGCCCCCGGCAAAGGAACGCGGGTGACCATCGTGTTCAGCGGCCGCCCTCGCGACGTAGCCGGTCGAGCAAGCGCCGCCATTCGAGGCCATCCGCCTCAGCCGGGCCCCTCCATCACCTTGCGCGTGTGGCGGGCGATGACCCCTTCTTCGTCGGTCGCGACGATGCGGACTTCCACCTTGCTCTCCGCCTGGCTCATCAGCGCGGCATGAGAGCTATTGGCGGCCTCGTTGATCGCCACGCCGAGCCAGCCAAGCCTGTCGCAAATCGCTTTGCGGGCCGGGGCAGAGTGCTCGCCGATGCCGCCGGTGAACACCAGGCATTCCAGCCCGCCCAGCGTGTTGGCGAGGGCGGCAACTTCCCTGGCAGCGCGGAAGGCGAAAAGCTCCACCGCTTCGCGAGCCCGGCGGTCGTCGCTGGCCTCCAGCGTGCGCATGTCGCCGGAAATGCCGGACACGCCGAGCAGCCCGGATTCCTCATAGAGCATGTGCTGCAGCGCCTCTCCCGAAACGCCTCTTTCCAGCAGCAGGTACAAAAGCACGCCCGGATCGATGGCGCCGCAGCGCGTGCCCATGACCAAGCCGTCAAGCGCCGAAAAGCCCATCGTCGTATCGACGCTGCGCCCGTCGCGCATGGCGCACAGGCTCGCCCCATTGCCGAGATGGGCGACGATCGTGCGCTTCGCCACCACATCGGGCGATATCTGCTTGAGCCGGCCGGCGATATATTCGTAGGAAAGCCCGTGAAAGCCGTAGCGGTGGATGCCGTCTGCCTCATAGCGGCGCGGCAGCGCGAAACGGCTGACCAGAGGCTCGATGGTCCGATGGAAGGCGGTGTCAAAGCATCCGACCTGCGGCAGGTCGGGCCGCAGCGCGGCAAGCGCCCGGATCGGCGCGAGGCTGCGCGGCTGGTGCAGTGGCGCAAGCGGCGTCAGCCTGTCGAGAGCCTCGATAATTGTCGGCGTCAGGCGGACAGGTTCGACGAACTCGCGCCCGCCATGGACGATGCGATGGCCGGCGGCGATCAATTTCCTTCCGCCAAGTTCGTTCTCGATCCATTGCAGCATCTGGCCGATGCCCATGTCGCGTGATGCGGCCGCGGCAAGTGGCCGATCGCACTGCAGCTCCCCATCGGCGGCTTTCGCGGTCAGCCTTGGCGCATCGCCCAGATCCAGCGAACCGCGCGAGGCAAGATCCAGTTCGGCGGACGCTTCAAGATCGTAAAGCCCGAACTTGATGCTGGAAGAGCCGGCATTCAGCGCGAGGATCGAGCGCATCAATCGCCGGCCCTCGTTGCCGTGTCTTGCGGCCAGCTCCATTTCTGGATCTCGGGCATGTCCTCGCCATGTTCGCGGACATAGGCCTTGTGCTCAGCCAATTTCCCGTGCAACGCCGCGGCAAGATCCTTCGCCCGCTCGGCCAGCCCCGGCACGCGCGCGATCGCGGCGAGCGCCAGATGATAGCGGTCGAGCTGGTTGAGCACCACCATATCGAACGGCGTCGTCGTCGTGCCTTCCTCGCGAAAGCCGTGCACATGCATGTTGTCGTGGTTGGCGCGCCGGTAAGTCAGACGGTGAATGAGATAGGGATAGCCGTGATAGGCGAAGATGACCGGCTTGGCCCTGGTGAACAGTGCGTCGAACCTGTCATCGGCAAAGCCATGCGGATGCTCGGAATTCGACTGCAAAATCATCAGGTCGACGACATTGACGACGCGGATATTCAGGTCCGGAATGCCCGAGCGCAGGATATCGGCTGCAGCCAGCGTCTCCAGCGTCGGCACGTCGCCGGCGCAGGCCAGGACCACATCCGGATCTTCGCCCTTGGCAACCGTCCCGGCCCATTCCCAGATGCCGGCGCCGGCCTTGCAGTGTGCTTCCGCGTCTTCGGCGGACAGCCATTGCGGCGCCGGCTGCTTGCCGGCGACGATGACGTTGATGCGGTTGTAGGTTTTCAGGCAATGGTCGGTGATCCACAGCAGCGTGTTGGCGTCGGGCGGGAAATAGAGCCTGACCGTGTCGGCCTTCTTGTTGGCGACGAAATCGGCAAAGCCTGGGTCCTGATGGCTGAAGCCGTTGTGATCCTGTCGCCAGACATGCGAGGTCAGCAGGTAGTTGAGCGAGGCGATCGGCTTGCGCCAGGCAAGTTCGCCGGAGGTCTTCAGCCATTTGGCGTGCTGGTTGACCATGGAATCGATGATGTGGACGAACGCCTCGTAGCACGAGAACAGGCCGTGGCGGCCGGTCAGCAGATAGCCCTCCAGCCAGCCTTGGCAAAGATGCTCGCTGAGCACTTCCATGACGCGGCCGTCACGGGAAAGATGGACGTCGTAAGGCTCGATCCGCTCCATCCAGACCCGATCCGTAACCTCGAACACGTCGTCGAGGCGGTTGGAGGACGTCTCGTCGGGTCCCATCAGCCGGAAATTCCTGGCCTCGGCGTTCAAGCGGATCACATCGCGAAGATAGCTGCCGACGGTCCGCGTCGCCTCCCCGACAGTGCCGCCCGGACGCGGTACGTCGAGCGCGAGGCCTTTCCAATCGGGAAGCACGAGGTCTTGTTTCAGCAGGCCGCCATTGGCGTAGGGGATTGCGCCCATGCGTCTTGACCCTGTCGGTGCCAGCGCCGCGAGCTCCGCCAGGAGATGCCCGCGTTCGTCGAACAGCGTCTTCGGTTCGTAGCTGCGCATCCAGTCTTCGAGGATCTGCCGGTGCGCCGCATCGCCTCGTGCGTTCGACACCGGGACCTGGTGCGAGCGCCAGAAATCCTCGACCTTCTTGCCGTCGACCTCTTTCGGCCCGGTCCAGCCCTTTGGGCTGCGCAGCACGATCATCGGCCACAGCGGCCGCTCTCCCTTCCATCCCGCGGCTCTTGCAGGCTCCTGGATGGAGTGGATCCGGTCGAGCACGGTATCGAGCGTGCGGGCCATCTCCCGATGCATCGGGGCAGGCTCATGGCCTTCCACGAAAAAGGTTTCGTAGCCATAGCCGAGGAACAGGCTGCGCAACGCCTCGTCTTCCATGCGGCCGAGGATCGTCGGGCTGGCGATCTTGTAGCCGTTGAGATGCAGGATCGGCAGGACGGCACCGTCGGATGCCGGGTTCAGGAACTTGTTGGAATGCCAGGCCGCGGCGAGCGGGCCGGTCTCGGCTTCGCCGTCGCCGACGACGCAGGCAACCACAAGGTTCGGATTGTCGAAGGCGGCGCCGAAGGCATGGACCAGCGCATAGCCGAGCTCTCCGCCTTCGTGGATCGAGCCGGGTGTCTCCGGAGCCGCGTGGCTCGGCACTCCGCCGGGAAACGAGAACCGCCGGAACAGCTTGCGCAGGCCGTCTTCGTCCCCGCCGACCTCGGGATAGATTTCGCTGTAGGTGCCCTCGAGCCAGGTGTTCGCGACCATTGCCGGGCCGCCGTGACCCGGCCCGCAGATGAACAGGACATCGAGACCACGTTCACGGATGATCCGGTTCAGATGCACATAGATGAAATTGAGGCCGGGCGTCGTGCCCCAATGGCCGAGCAGCCGTGGCTTGATGTGCTCGGGCCGCAAGGGCTCGCGCAAGAGCGGATTGTCGAGCAGATAGATCTGGCCAACCGAAATGTAGTTCGCGGCGCGCCAGTAGCGGTCCATCAGATCGACCTGGTCAAGGCCGGTCGTGTGCGCAGCGGTGCGAGCCTCGTCGTTCATGGAAATGCCTCCGGAATACCCTCGTCCGTCGTTATCTGGAGTGGCGCCGCGTCGGAGAAAGGATTTGCCTCGAAATAAGTTTGGGCGGCGTGGCTAGCGCCCGCTTGCCGATCCTGCAACCCGCCTCGCCACACAAAAGCGGGTCGGTCTTTTGGGGAACCTCGGGGCTTGCTAACGGTTAGGGAGATGCACCGCATTGCTTGAATCCAAGGGGACTGCCGAGGCCCTGAGATACGAGCCGGCCGAGGTGGCGTTGAGCAGCTTGGGCGATTGTAGCGGAGGCCCATAGGAGGAGCAAAAAGATGCTCGATCTCTCCCATGCCCGCAACCAAATGGTCGACATCCACTTGAGCCGCCGTGGCATTCGCGACCGCAATGTCCTTCAGGCGATGCGCGAGGTCCCGCGCGAGGCTTTCGTCGAGCCTGGTTTCGAAGAATTCGCCTATGAGGACGGGCCGCTGCCGATCGCCGAAGGTCAGACGATATCGCAGCCCTATATCGTTGCATTCATGATCGAAATGGCGGAGATCGGAGCCGGCGACCACGTCCTAGAGGTCGGCACCGGATCAGGCTATGCGGCTGCCGTAATGAGCCGTATCGTCGAACGCGTCTACACGATCGAGCGCCACGCCGCGTTGGCCGAAACGGCCAGGCAGCGGTTCAAAAAGCTTGGCTATGACAATATCGAAGTCCGCACCGGCGATGGCACCAAGGGCTGGCCAGAGGCGGCACCCTTCGATGCGATCCTGGTTGCGGCCGCTGGCCCCGGCGCGCCGCTCGCCCTGCAGGAACAGCTCGACGTCGCCGGCCGGCTTGTCATCCCGGTCGGCGATGAATTCGACTCGCAGCGCCTGCTCAAGGTCACCCGCACCGGCGCAGCAACTTACACCGAGGAGGATTTCGGCGGCGTGCGGTTTGTTCCGCTGATCGGCGAGCAAGGCTGGGGCGAGCCAGGCAGCGACAGCCAAATAGCGGCCGATCTTCCGCACCGGCATCAGCGCAGGAGCAGCCTGCCGCAGATGATAGCGGCCGCCGCCGAACCGCTTCCGGATTTCGACGATCCGGCCTTCGGTGCGCTGTTCGACCGGTTTGCCGACCGCCGCGTCGTCTTGCTCGGCGAAGCCAGCCACGGCACATCTGAGTTCTATCGCGCGCGCGCGGCGATCACTCGCACGCTGATCGAGAAGCATGGCTTCACCATCGTCGCGGTCGAGGCCGACTGGCCCGATGCCGCGGCGATCGACCGCTACGTCCGCCATCGGTCGCCGCGGCCCGGCGCAGATCCGCCGTTCCAGCGCTTTCCCACCTGGATGTGGCGCAACACCGACGTCGCGGCGTTCGTCGACTGGATGCGAGAGCATAATGAGCGGATCAGGCTATCCTCCCGGCGAGCCGGGTTCTATGGCCTTGACATCTACAATATGGGCGGATCGATCGCGGCGGTCCTGCAATATCTAGACCGGGTCGACCCACAGGCCGCAAGGATCGCACGCGAACGCTACGGCTGCTTGACGCCGTGGCAGAACGACCCGGCCACCTATGGCCGTGTCGCACTCACCTCCGGCTACCAGAAATGCGAGAAGGCCGTGCTCGAGCAATGCCGGGAACTGCTTTCCAGAGAGCTCGACTACGCGCAGCAGGACGGCATCGATTTCCTCGACGCCACCCAGAACGCCCGCCTGGTCGCCTCCGCCGAGCGCTATTACCGCACCATGTATTACGGCGGCGCGCAATCCTGGAACCTGCGCGACACCCATATGTTCGAAACGCTGGAGCACCTGCTGCAGGCCCGCGGCCCGAACGCCAAGGCGGTGGTGTGGGCACATAATTCCCATATCGGCGATGCCCGCTACACCGAGATGGGGATCGTCAGGGACGAAGTGAACATCGGCCAGCTCTGCCGCCAGCGTTTTGGCAACGAGGTTGCCTTGATCGGGCTCAGTACGCATTCCGGGACGGTGGCCGCCGCCACCGACTGGGACGGCGACATGGAAGTGAAACCGGTTCGGCCTTCCCACAACGACAGCTATGAGCGGCTTTGCCACGACAGCGGCGTCTCGCCTTTCCTGCTCGATTTCGAGCGCGACGACACGCTGCGCGAACGGCTTCTGGAGCGCCGGCTGGAACGCTTTATCGGCGTCATCTACCGGCCCGAAACCGAGCTCCACAGCCATTATGCGGACGCCTCGCTCGCCCGCCAGTTCGATGCTTTCGTCTGGTTCGATGAAACCAGTGCCGTGACGCCGCTTGGGCCGGAACATGCGGGGACAGGCCTTCCCGAGACCTATCCTTTCGGGCTGTAGCGAATTTGGACCCTGGGAAAGCGGAAAATCAAAAGAAGGAGGTCACCGATGGCCGGAAAAAAGACTCATGAGCAGCAATTGCGCGTCATCGAAGAGCGCGAGAACACGAAAAACGCCGGCAAGGATTTCGACGCCGAAGCGGATTTGAAAAAGACCAGGCAAGAGCGCGAGGCGTTCCGGCGCGGTGCCGAGCTCAGATCGGACCCGAAGGATATTGCCGATCCCGACGACCGCAACATCATCCGCGGCGAGCACCAGGAAAGCGCCCACAACAAGCATCGCGCCGACCGCTGAAACGGCAGGATCGCTTGACGTTAAGATAGTACGCCGGTTCCGTTCCCTGATCTGACGGATGCAGCGTTCGTGGCCGCAAGTTGGCGGACGAGGGCCGTCTTGATCCCTGGCGCTATTCAGCAAAAAATGTCGCGGCGATAGCAATTGAGACGAGGCTCAGCATCGCCAGGCCTGCCCTGGCGACATGCGAAGCCTCCCAGACGTTGCGCAAGTCTCTCCAGTCGCCGGTCTGCTTTCGAGAGAACATTGAAAAAAAGGTCGCGGCTGATTGCGGCATGGCAACGTCTTGCACCCAGAAATTATTGACGGGATGCGTGATCAACCAATAGGTCGCATGTTCCGCCAGCAGGAAGGCGAGCGCCGCCAAGGTCCACCAGAATCGAGCGCTTGGATAAGGCGTCAGGTAGAGCATGATGGCGAGGGCAATGATGCCGCCGATCTCGGCAAAGCCGCCGATCGTGAAGCCGGGATAATAGATCGCCTGCACTGATCTGTAGGTGGCCTCCTTGAGGCGCAACTTGCCGGGCAATTCCAGTGCGTGCGCAAGTGAGAGCGCCATCGTGACAGCGACCAGAAGGACGGTGGCGATCATCAATGCGCGCATGTTCCTGCTCCCTGAATGATGCCCTCGTGGCGCGCGCGTACTTAGGGTGGTTGGTGATCCGGTAAAGGCAACGACACCCGACTTCGCCGGCAAGTCCGGTTCGGTCATTCCCCGATCTGGCTGGTCGACCGTTCGTGGACTGTGGCGCCGGTCTGTGCGTCGACCGCAGCCATGCTGACCTCGTAGCCCCAGAGCTTGCGGATATGGCGCAGCGTGGCGTCGCGGCTGCCGCCTTCCAGCACTATGCCGTCCTTGACCTTATGCTGCAGGCGCAGATGCCGATCGCCGAGCAGGTCCACGTCCACCACCTGGATGTCCGGCCGGCTGGCGCCGATGTCGTAGCTGTGGGCGAGTGCGGCGCGGATGCTCTCGTAGCCGCGCTCATTGTGTATCGAGGCGACTTCGTAGTGCGGATCGTTGGCCGCATCGGCAAGCACAAAGAACCGCCATTTCCGGATCAGGGTAGGGCTCAGATACTGGCGGATGAAGGACTCGTCGCGATGGTTGGCCCAGGCGTCCAGCAGGGTCTGGCGCCAGTCGCCATTGCCGGCGATATCGGGAAACCAGTCGCGGTCCTCGGCGGTCGGCGCGGTCGAGATGCGCTGGATGTCCTGCATCATGTCGAGGCCCAGCGCGTAAGGGTTGATGCCGGAAAAGCGCGGATCGTCGAAGCCCGGCTGGAAGATCACGTTCGAATGGTTGCGCAGCACTTCCAGCATGGCGCCTTCGCCGATCAGGCCGCGGTCGAACAAAAGGTTCATCAGCGTGTAATGCACGAAGGTGGCGCAGCCCTCGTTCATCACCTGCGTTTGGCGCTGCGGATAGAAATACTGCGCGATGACGCGGACAATCCGGATGACCTCACGCTGCCAGGGTTCCAGGATCAGGCTGTTCTTCTCCAGGAAATAAAGCAGGTTTTCCTCGGGCAGCTTGAGCGATCTTCTGCGCTCCGCCATTGTATCCGTCTCGCGGGGCTTGGTGCCGTCCTTCGAAGGCGGCAGCGTGCGCCATAGGTCATTGTAGGAACGCTCCTCGTATTCCAGGCGCTCGCGAACGCCCTCGCGCTGCTTTTCCGACGACAGTTTCGGCGGCCGGTGATATCTGAACACGCCCTGTTCCATCAGCGCATGTGCGGCATCGAGGATCTCTTCCACCGCATCGACGCCATGCCGCTCCTCGCAGCGGGAAATGTAGCCCTTGGCGAAGTCGAGATAGCTGAGGATGGCGCTGGCGTCCGTCCACTGCTGGAACAGATAATTGTTCTTGAAGAAATGGTTATGGCCGAGTGCCGCGTGCGCCGTCACCAGGGCCTGCAGAGCCATGGTGTTTTCCTCCATCAGATAGACGATGCAGGGATTGGAATTGATGACGAGTTCATAGGCGAGCCCCCGTCCGCCTTTGCGATAGAGCAATTCCTGGTAGAGGTAGTGCTTGCCGAACGACCAGTGCCGGTACATCAGCGGCATGCCGACAGAGGAATAGGCGTCGAGCATCTGTTCTGAGGAGATGATCTCCATCTGCACCGGATAGACGTCGAGGTGGAGCTCTTCCGTGGCGACCGCCTCGATGGTCTCGTAGGCACGCGACAGCGTCCTGAAATCCCAGTCGGAACCGGAAAACAGCAACCCGGATTTGCTCGCCATCAGCCCCCTCTTTCAGCGCTCTTTTGATAACCCGGCTGTCTGGCGAAGAGCTGGCGGAAAACCGGGTAGATGTCGGCCGCCGTGGCGATGCGGCTCATCTGGAAGTTCGACCATCTCAGCTTGACCGCACTGTAGGCACGCCACAGCGACGTGCCGTTGTCGGTGGCGCCGAAGATGTGGCTCTCACGCTCGTCGAGGATCTCGACATAGGCGAAATACTGGCAAAGCCGCATGATCTGTTCGTCGAGCAAGGCGATGCAGCGCTCGGAATCGGTGACGAAATTGTCGCCGTCCGAGGCCTGGGCGACATAGATGTTCCATTCGCGGCTGGGATAGCGTTGCTCGACGATGCGGTGCATCTCCTCGAGCGCCGTGGAAACCACCGTGCCGCCGCTCTGGGTGTTGTAGAAGAAGGTTTCCTCGTCCACCTCCTGCGCCTCGTGCGTGTGGCGGATGAAGACCACCTCGGTGCGGTCATAGCGCCGTTTCAGGAACAGGTGCAGCAGCACGAAAAAGCGCTTGGCCAGATCTTTCTCGCGTTCGCCCATCGAACCGGACACGTCCATCAGGCAGAACATCACCGCATTGGCGTTCGGCACCGGCTGGGCGTCGAAGCGGTTGAAGCGGATATCGACCGGATCGACAAAGGCGATCCGCTTGCGGCGGCGCTCCAGCCGCTCAAGCTCTTCCTGCAGCGCCACGATGCGCTGCCGCATCTCGGCGTTTTGCGGCTTCGTCTCCAGCGTCGCGATCTCCTGCGCGACAGCGTCGACCGCCTCCTGCTTGGGGCGCCTGAGCGCTATGCGGCGGCCATGGCTGTTGCGCATCGTGCGCCCGACATTGATGTTGGTCGGCGAGCCGGTCGCGGCGAAGCCGGCCCGGCGCGGCTTGAAGGCGAGGATCTCCTTGAGGTTGAGCTTGACCATATCAGGCAGTTCGAGGTCTTCGAAAAAGAGGTCGAGCACCTCCTCGCGCGACAGCACGAAACGGAAATCGTCCTCCGATTCGGTTCTCCCCGGGGCGGATCCCATGCCGCCGCCCTGGCCGGGTTTAGGCAGCCGGTCGCCTCGGGCAAAATGCTTGTTGCCGGGCAGGACGTGCTGGCGGCTGCCGCTGTTCCGGGCATCCTTGAAGCTCGGCTCGCCGGTGCCTCGCGCCGGCATCGAAACGGCATGCTCGGCGTCCACGTCGGCGATCTTGCCGGTGCGGATCTGATCGCGGATGGTGCGCTTCAACTCTTCGCGCGCCCGCCGCAGGAAACGCTGCCGGTTGCCGAGGCTTTTGTCCTTCGGGTTCAGTCGGCGATCGATGAAGATCGGCATATGTTACCCCGGGCTGGCTTCAACCCGCCTTGTTCACCCGCATGTACCAGTCCACCAGCCGGCGGACCTGGCGCTCGGTGTAGCCGCGCTGGATCATCCGCTGCACGAATTCGGTATGCCGCTTCTCCGTCACGCTGTCCTGCTTGGAGCCGAAGCTGATCACCGGCAGCAGATCTTCGACCTGCCCGAACATCCGCTTCTCGATGACTTCGCGCAGCTTTTCGTAGCTTGTCCATGATGGGTTGCGGCCATGGTTTCTGGCCCGCGCGCGCAGCGTGAACTTCACCACTTCGTTGCGGAAGTCCTTGGGATTGGCGATGCCGGCCGGCTTTTCGACCTGCGACAGTTCGTTGTCCAGAACCTCGCGATTGAGGATCTGGCCGGTATCGGTATCCTTGTAGTCCTGATCCTCGATCCAGGCATCGGCATAGGCGATGTAGCGGTCGAACAGGTTCTGGCCGTATTCGCTATAGGATTCCAGATAAGCCTTCTGGATCTCGTGTCCGATGAACTCGGCATAACGGGTCGCCAGCTCCGACTTTATGAAATCGAGATAGTCCGCCTCTGTTTCCTTCGGGAACTGCTCGCGCTTGATCGCCTCTTCCAGGATGTACATCAGATGCACCGGATCGGCGGCCACCTCTTCGGTGTCGTAGTTGAAGGTCTGCGACAGGATCTTGAAGGCGAAGCGGGTGCTGACGCCGGTCATGCCTTCATCGACACCGGCCGCGTTTCGGTACTCCTGGACCGACTTCGCCTTGGGATCGGTTTCCTTGAGGTTCTCGCCGTCATAGACGCGCATCTTGGTGTAGAGCGGCGAATTGTCGTGTTCGGCCAGGCGGGTCGAAACGGTGAACCGGCTGAGGATATCGAGCACTTCCGGAGCGCAGGGGCTGGAGGCCAATTCGCTTTCGCGCAACAGCTTCTCGTAGATCTGCCGCTCTTCGGTGACCCGCAGGCAATACGGCACCTTGACCACCAGGATACGGTCGAGGAACGCCTCGTTGTTCTTGTTGTTCTTGAACTGCAGCCATTCCGATTCGTTGGAATGGGCAACGATGATGCCCTGATAGGGGAAAGCGCCGAAATTCTCGGTGCCGTTGTAGCTGCCTTCCTGGGTCGCGGTCAGCAGCGGATGCAGCACCTTGATCGGCGCCTTGAACATCTCGACGAATTCGAGCAGTCCTTGCGTGGTCCGGTTCAGGCCGCCGCTATAGGAATAGGCATCCGGATCGGACTGGCTGAAGTTTTCCAGCTGCCTGATGTCGACCTTGCCGACCAGGGCCGAAACGTCCTGGTTGTTCTCATCGCCCGGCTCGGTCTTGGCGATGCCGATCTGGCGAAGCCTGGACGGCATCAGCTTGACGACGCTGAATTTGGAGATGTCGCCGGACAATTCGTCGAGGCGCTTGGCCGCCCAGGGCGAGATCAGGCCGTTCAGCCGCCGCCGGGCGATGCCGTATTTATCCTCCAAAAGGTCGCCCATGCGGTCGGGGTCGAACAGCCCGAGCGGCGATTCGAACACCGGGCTGACCTGGCCGCCGACCTTCAGCGTATAGATCGGACGCTGCTCCATCAGCCTTTTCAGCTGCTCCGCAAGCGAGGACTTGCCGCCGCCGACCGGGCCGAGGAGATAGAGTATCTGCTTGCGTTCCTCGAGCCCTTGCGAGGCATAGCGGAAATAACCGGCGATACGCTCGATCGTATCCTCCATGCCGTAAAAGTCGGCGAAGGTCGGATAGATCTTGATCGTCCGGTTCGAAAAAATACGGCCAAGCCGCTCGTCCTTGCTGGTATCGACAAAGGTCGGCTCGCCAATCGCCTCGACCATCCGCTCGGGCGCCGAGGCGTACATCGACTTGTCCTCGCGGCAGGCAAGCAGATATTGCTGGAGGCTTATCTCCTCCTGCGCCGCATTCTTGTAAACCTCGGAAAACAGATCGAAGACGTCGGATTGATTCTCACGCATGGTATTCCTAGCCCCGGAGCCGGTGTGGCTGCACGTTTGTCTCTTGAACAACCAAATGTCGGAAAGCCCTTGTGGTTCCCTTCACTTTGCAGAGAGTGCCTGTGACCGAATGATAAGACTCTAGATAAGGGCATCCTGAGTGCAGACAAGGCGTGGAACCCCCCGCTCGAAGCATTAAATCCTGAATCGCGCCACGCCGTGCGGGCGACCTCCGATAAGACGGAGGAACGGTTCTGGTCCTTCCCGGTTGTGAAGGAAAGGAGACGGTTCGATGTTTGAGACTAGTTTGTGGTTGCTCGTTGTTGCAGGCGGTCCACTGCTGCTGGCAATCCTGATCGCCTACGCCCTGCTCACGCAGCGCCGTCGCGGCCCGGCGGAGCGCAGGGAAAGCGACCGCGCCACCGAGCGCCTCTACCAGGAAAAGAAGGACTGACCGACAGGATCGCAGCTCAGCTGCCGGCAACCGCCAGCCCGGCCACTTTTTCGGCGCGCAGCAGCATGCCGAACAGGTCACGCGGTTCATCGGGATCGGCCAGAAGGTCTAGTTCCTCGTAAAGGCCGGTCCGCTGAAGCTGATCGCGGACGTAGCGCAGCGCGGAAAAATCCTCGATCGCAAAGCCGACGGAATCAAACAGCGTGATCTGTCCGGCGTCCGTCCGGCCTGCTGCCTTTCCTGTCATCACCTGCCACAATTCGGTGATCGGATGGTCCGCATCGAGCTGCTGGCTCTCGCCTTCGATGCGCGTCTGCGGCGGATACTCGACGAAAATATTCGAGCGCAGCAGAATGTCGCGATGCAGCTCGGTCTTGCCCGGGCAGTCGCCGCCGACCGCGTTGATGTGCACGCCGGACCCGACCATGTTGTCGGTCAGGATTGTTGCCGACCGCTTGTCGGCGGTCACCGTGGTGATGATCTCTGCACCTTCGACGGCCTCCTGCGCCGACGCGCAGAGCTTGATGTCGAAACCCATGCCGGCAAGGTTCTTCATGCATTTGGTCGAGGCCGCCGGGTCGATATCGTAGAGGCGCAGCCTGTCGACGCCAAGCAGCGCCTTGAACGCAATGGCCTGAAATTCCGATTGCGCGCCATTGCCGATGATCGCCATGCACCGGGCGGCCTTGGGAGCGAGGTATTTCGCGGCAACCGCCGAGCTGGCCGCCGTTCGCAGGGCGGTCAGGATGGTCATTTCCGAAAGCAGCATCGGATAGCCGTTGCCGACATCGGCAAGCACGCCGAAAGCGGTCACGGTCTGACGGCCGTCACGCGTGTTCTTCGGATGCCCGTTGACATATTTGAAGCCGTAAAGCTGCCCGTCGCTGGTCGGCATCAGCTCAATGACGCCGTCAATGCTGTGCGAGGCGACGCGCGGCGTCTTGTCGAACAGCTCCCAACGCCTGAAATCCTCTTCGATATAGGCGGCAAGCTCGACCAGAAAGCGCTCGATGCCGATGGCAAGCACCAGCTTCATCATGCGGTCGACGCTGACGAAAGGAACGATGTTCAAATTGACCGTCATGGCTCAGAACCCCCTCGTCGGGCGATCCATGATCCGCCGGCCCATCAAGCTTGCGGTCAGGTCGACCAAAAGCGTGGCGGTGCGGCCGCGCTCGTCAAGAAAAGGGTTGAGCTCGACCAGGTCGAGACTGGTGACGAGGCCGCTGTCATGCAGCATTTCCATCGCCAGATGCGCCTCGCGGAAGGTGGCGCCGCCTGGGACGGTGGTGCCGACCGCCGGGGCGATCGACGGGTCGAGAAAATCGACGTCGAGGCTGACGTGGAGCATGCCGTTGGCGGCGCTCACCCGTTCGAGAAAGGCGCGAAGCAGTTGCGCGATGCCGTGCTCGTCGATCGAACGCATGTCGTGGACCGTCACGCCGGCTCTGCGCAATGCATCCCTTTCCGCCAGGTCCACGCTGCGGATCCCCAGCGCGCATATGCGAGCCGGCTCCACCTGCGCTGCAAGGCGGGGGAAATAGCCCTCGAAGCCGGGCTGCCCGCTGGCATAAGCCAGCGGCACACCATGCAAATTGCCGCTGGTCGTCGTGTCGAGCGTATGAAAATCGGGGTGCGCATCGAGCCACAGCACGAAGAGCGGCCGGCCGGCATTCGCCGCCCGGCGGGCAATGCCGGCGAGCGTGCCGGCCGAAATGCTGTGGTCGCCGCCGAGAAAGATCGGCATCGCATCGGCGCTCGCGGCATAGGCGGTTTCGCTGATTGCCGCCGTCCAGGCGGCGATTTCCGGCAGCGCCTTCACCGCCGCATTGCCGTGTACGACAGGGCGCATATCGGCAGGGACAATCGTTCCGAGGTCGGTCAGCGTATGGCCAAGCTCGGTCAGCGCGCCGGCCAGGCCGGCCGTGCGCAGCGCACTCGGCCCCATCTCGCAGCCCATCCTACCCGAGCCGGCCTGGATCGGTGCCCCAACGATTGTGCAATGCATTTGTCATACCCCACCGAATTACGATGCCTTTATTGAAGCGGGCATCGCTGGCAGAATGAACATGTCAAATTGGCAAATTTGTCGAAGTGCCTTACCATTGTGGCATCATCTACTTCCGTTGTGAGCAATCATGGACCAGCTCGACGAGCAGATCATCACCTCTTTGCGGCACGACGCCCGGCGCAGCATTTCCGATCTTGCCGTCAGCCTGGGTGTCTCCCGGGCAACGGTAAGGTCCCGGATCGAGCGACTTGAAAGGGACGGCGTCATCGTCGGCTACACCGTCATTCTGCGCGCCGACGCGGTCGATCAGCGCGTGCGTGGCATCATGATGATCGAGATCGAAGGCCACGCCGCCGATCGCGTCATTCGGGCGCTGGGCGGCTTCTCCGAGGTCTCGACCATCCACACCACCAATGGCCGCTGGGATCTGGTGATAGAACTCGGAACCCAGACCCTGAGCGAGTTCGATGCGGTGCTGAGACGTATCCGCCTGATCCCCGGAATTACCGGCAGCGAAACAAGCCTGCTCCTGGCAACGCCACGCACCACCAAGGCTCGGCTGTGACTTCGAGGAACTGCGCTTGACCTGCAGCGGTAACGAAATCCGCCAAGGAACCTTCAATTGTCGCCGCGGTTAGAGCAATTCCAGTAAAAGTGTGGAACGGTTTTCCGTTCGGAATTGCGTCAAAACGAAAAAATAGAGCGGTTCAGCGTTTCCGGGAAACGACGAACCGTTCTAGGCCCGGACAGGCCTCCTTCGAGGGAGAACAATCATGGCTCACGCCCAGCAGGAACTGGTCGAATTCGTTATCAGCAAAGCCTTCAACCCGGTCATGCGGGCCAAACCGGACGGAAAATCCGATGCCGAGCGCAAGACGCTCGAACATGTCCAGCAGGCCACGAAGACCGAGATTGAGCGCTATCGCCGTTACGGCTCGGCCGAGGAGGTCGCGACCAATTTCAAGCGCGACCTGAATTCCGACGCTGCCAAAAAGTTGCACGCCCAGCTGCGCCGACTGCATCTGCCGACGATCGAGGACATTCGTGACGACTTCGAGGACAAGGCCCGCAAGCTCGGGGTCAAGGCCTCGTCGTAGATCCGCGACCGATCGCCTCGGTGACGTCCGTCAGGCTGTCATCACAAACCGTCCTTGGTCGGAGGCCACCCTGACCGAACCGTCTCGGGGATGTTGTCCGACGTCAGATCGCCCCGATTGAGCTTTTCAATCGCTTCATCGGCTTCGCTTTCGTCGAGACCGGAAAGCGGCAATCCATCGACCACGACGGCTTCGTCGCTCTCGCTGTCATAGACCTCCCAGAGGCCTTCCGGATCCTGTCGTTTGTCGTAAACGGTTGGCATGGCCATTTCCGTAACCACTCCTGCAGGCAACGCCGCTATTGCACGCCCGCCACCCATTTCAGGGCCTGGGCCTTTTCGTCCTCCGGGAACACCCGCGCCTCGATTTGCGGAAACAGCGCGTCCGTCATTTCCGTGGCGGCCTTGATCTACTGCTTGTCGGAAATCACCGCGGCACGTTTGAAGCGGTGGAGCTCGCCAAGTTTGCTCAGCCCATACTGCAGGTCGCGCCGCAAGGCGCCAGCCGTCATGTCCTCGAAATCGGCAAGATCGGTCAGGACGCCGATGTCCTTGTGGTCGCTCAGTTTCGCTTCGATTGCCGGGATGACTTTGTCGTAGTCGTCCGCCGTCACGGTGCCGGTGACACGAAAGGCGGCTACGTTCTGGGGAGCGGAAATCATCTCGATCATTTTTTCCTCCGGTCTCTGACTTGCTGCCTGCCCGAAACAAACTCGGCCATTGGTGGATGTTCCCTGCCGGAGGCGTGCTTGACTTCAACCTGACATGGCTAGAATGACGATCGGCCGGCTTCCCCGATCGGCCCTCGGATCGCCTGGGTGACGACGGTATAACGCGTGATTTGACCCTCCTCGGGGTCCTCCCCGTGGAAGTGGATTGCTGCGTTCGGCGGCAGCCGCGCAGTGCTGCCGAACTGCTTGACGGCGGAGACATGCACGATCTGCATGTCGGGGTCGCGCTTCATGGCGTCCATCGCTGCCAGCTCGGCGCTGCTGCTGCCACCGATCCGCCAGCTGGCTTCCAGCACACCCGATCGCCAGATGCCCGAGGAATCGACACCTTGGCCGATGTCGTAGTTGCGCCGTGAGGCGAAAAATCCGGGATAACCATCCATCGCTGCGTCATAGGTTCTCGCCTGCGCCACGGCCAAACCCAGCGTCGGCGATAATCGCAGCTCATCCAGCGCCTCCCATCCGCCGCGCACGACGACCAGATCGGATCCGCCGTAAACGGGCTGTCCGTCGTTGTCGGTCGTCGTCCGCTGGGTGCCGTAATAGCTGATCGACAATTCGTCGATCATGGTTCTGCCAACGCTCAGCGTAACGATGTCGCGAAGCTGCGTTTCGAGAACAAGGCCGTATTCGCTTAGGTCAGAGGATGGATATTGGTCCAGCAGCCTTTCGACATCGCCGACCGTCGCGGCGGTGTGCTGGTCGCGGCCCCGCGAAGCGCGCGGTGGCTTGAACCGGACCAGCCCGAGCTCCAGCAGACGACGCGCTGCGCGCAGCGCGTCGTGGCGTGAAAATGCGGTGTAACCGGGCAGTACGGCCGCGGCGACGGCCCTGCCGAAGCCGGCGTGCCATTCTTTTGGCCGTGCCGCCGATCCGTCCACCAGCTCGTGGGTTATGGCCTTGGTGGTTGCGAGGCGCCAGGGCACCACACCGCCGAAGAGGTCGTCCGGCCCGTTTATGCCCAGTTGGAGCGCATCGACGGCAAGCAGGCTGTCGTCCGGCACGAAATACAGTCGGCCACTGTCACCGCCGCCGTCACGCAGGCCCTGGCGGAAGGCAAAGCCCTTCAACGCCGCAATCGTGCGCGCAACGGCAGCGACGGTTTCCCGCTCGTGGGTATAGATTGTCTCGCCGCCCGGCACGGAGAATGCGACCACAACACCTTTCGCCCCGCTTGGTTGCTTACCGCTTAGCCCGGTCATGTCGCGCCCTTCGTCCATTGCCGAGCCTCTTGCCGCCATTCCGCGGCGATGCGTCCGAACCGAAAAACCCGCTTCCTCGGCGAATGTTCCGGCCAACGGCCGGCTGCGGGTTTGACCAGGTGGCTGCCCGGAACATCGGTGGCTCGCGGTTGTTATGCGGGAACCTCAGCCAGGGAGATCGAGACCATGGCTTTCACGCTCAAAGCTCTGCCTTTGCCGATGGCGAAAAAATACCGCCGCGCTATTCCCGCGACGGCGGCAACGTCTCGCCGCCATTGGAGTGGACGGACGCGCCGCAAGGAACCAAAAGCTTCGTCCTGGCCGTCGAGGACCCCGACGCCCCTTCAGGCATGTTCCGTCATTGGGCGGTCTACGACATCGACGCACAGCGGAACTTTCTTCCCGAAGGCACGACCGCCGGCGCCAAGACCGAGAGCCTCGGACACGGCGTCAATGATTTCGGCAATCCTCATTATGACGGCCCCCAGCCGCCGCCTGGGCATGGGCTCCACCATTACCATTTCCGGCTTCTTGCGGTCGACGTCGAGACGCTGCGTCTCGACGAGAAGGCTGCCGTCGAAGACGTGCTGAAACAGGCCGCGCCGCACGTCGTGGGAGAGGCCGAGCTCGTCGGCACATTCGAACGGGCTTGAGACCGGAGCTCGCTGTCGCATGAACTGCGGCGAACGGCCGGAATAATCGCTAAAGCGCGTCGCGTTCGATCGGCCTCATGCGACGCGCTTTAGATTCTTGTTTTTACGCATGTCGTTATCACAAAACCGCTGCACACTTTTGCGCGACATGCATCAGCGGTTCATGTTCATGATCGCGTTCATCGGCATCAAATTGTGGTCGAGGTTGGCCATGATCCAGATCGAGCCGCCAATCACCAGAACTACGATCAGCACGCCGAAGGCAAGCGCTAGAGCGTTGTTGGTGTTGTCCGGCCCCGTCGTGATGTGCAGGAAGAAGACGAGATGCACGCCCATCTGGGCGATCGCAAGCACGACCAGCGCCACCGGAATGCCGGGTGCCCATATCAGGTTGGTTCCGAGCAACCAGAACGAGGCGATGGTCAACAGCGTTGCCAGCCCGAGGCCGATCACATAGCCGCGTAGCCCGGATCCGACTTCGGTGTCGCCGAGGTATTCGTCACCCGGCGCCGTATCGATGTCGTAGCGCTCCAGCCCATCGGTGTCGCGCCGTTGCGCGTGGCGATCGTCCGCATTGCTCATCGACTTGCTCCCAGGAGATAGACCACCGTGAACAGGGCGACCCAGATGATGTCGAGGGCGTGCCAGAACAGGCTGAAGCACATGAAACGCCGAAGAATATCGTCACGGAATCCCTTGGCGAAGATCTGCGCCATCATCGTGAGCAGCCACAGCAGCCCCGCCGTCACGTGAAGGCCATGGCATCCAACCAGCGTGAAGAACGCCGACAGGAAAGCACTGCGCGTCGGTCCGGCATCGCGGGCAACCATATGGGCGAACTCGCGCAACTCGAGCAGGATGAAGCTGGCGCCGAGCACGAAAGTGACAGCCATCGCGACATAGAACCAGGAGCTTCGCCGCGCTGTCACGGCGAGGCTGGCGAGACCGCAGGTAAAACTCGACAAAAGCAGGGCCGCCGTCTCGATCGCGACGTTGCGCAGGTCGAACAGCTCGGCCCCGCTTGGTCCGCCCGCCGTCTTGCCCGCCAGCACGGCGTAGGCCGCGAAGAAGGCCGAGAACATCACGATGTCGCTCAGGAGGAAGATCCAGAAGCCGTAGCCGACGACGATCCGGATCGGTGCCGGGCCGCCGTCGCCGTGGCCAGGTGCATGGCCGTGCCCGCCATGGAGGCGGTAAGGGTCACGCTCTCGAACATCGATCGCGGTCATGGCCTTGGCCCTGTGTAGGTAACCAGCGCCTCGCGGCGGGCACTTCGGTTGGCGCGGTCGATCCGGGCGACTTCGGCGGCAGGAATGACGTATTCGGGGATGTCGCGCCACGCGAATACGACGAAGGTGGCCAAAGCACCGAGAGCGCCGAGCGCCACCATCCACCAGATGTGCCAGATGAGGGCAAAACCCATTACGGTCGCAAAGAAGGCGCAGATGAACCCGGTGGGACTGTTGCGCGGCATCTCGATCGGCTCGTAGTCAGGCTCGTCGCGCAGCCGGTTTTGCTCGCGTGCCCGCTGCTTGATGCTCCAGTAGGGCTCTTCGCCCTCGACATGCGGAAGCGCGGCGAAGTTGAAGACCGGCGGCGGCGAGGGCGTGGCCCATTCCAGCGAGCGGCCGTCCCAGGGATCTCCGGTGGCGTCGCGAAGCGCCGCGCGCTGCCGGATGCTGACGACGAGCTGTACGATCTGCGCGACCACGCCGGCGGTAGTGATTAACATGCCGACGCCGGCAGCCAGCACCCAGGGATACCATGCCGACACGTCGAAATGCTGCATTCGGCGGGTCATGCCGAGCAGGCCAACAGCGTAGAGCGGCACGAAAGTGACGTAGAAGCCGATCAGAGTCAGCCAGAAGGCCAGCTTGCCCCAGCCCTCGTGCAGCCGGAAACCGAATGCCTTTGGAAACCAGTAGGTATATCCCGCGAAGGCGCCGAACAGCACACCGCCGATGATGACGTTGTGGAAATGCGCCACCAGGAACAGGCTGTTGTGGAGCAGGAAATCGGCCGGCGGCACGGCCAGCAACACGCCCGTCATACCGCCGATGACGAACGTCACCATAAAGCCCAGCGACCACAGCATTGGCGTCGCGAAGCGGATGCGGCCGCCATACATGGTGAACATCCAGTTGTAGATCTTCACGCCGGTACCGACAGCAATGATGCTGGTGGCGATGCCGAACGCGGCGTTGACGTCGGCGCCGGCGCCCATGGTGAAGAAGTGGTGCAGCCACACCATGAAGGAGACGATGCAGATGAAGAGCGTCGCGGCCACCATCGAGCGGTAGCCGAACAGCGGCTTGCTGGAGAAGGTGGAGATGACCTCCGAGAAGATGCCGAACGCCGGCAGGACGAGGATATAGACCTCGGGATGGCCCCAGGCCCAGATCAGGTTCACGAACATCAACATGTTGCCGCCGGCTTCATTGGTGAAGAAATGAAAGCCGAAATAGCGGTCGAGCGTCAGCATCGCGAGCGTGGCGGTGAGGATCGGGAAGGCGGCGACGATGAGCAGGCTGGCGGCGAGTGAGGTCCAGCAGAACATCGACATGCGCAGGTAGCTCATGCCGGGCGCCCGCATCTTCAGGATCGTGGTGACGAAATTGATCCCGGTGAGCAGCGTTCCGACGCCCGATATCTGCACCGCCCACAGATAATAGTCGACGCCGACGCCCGGTGAGTAGGCGGTCTCGCTGAGCGGCGGGTAGGGCAGCCATCCGGTACGGGCGAATTCTCCGATCACCAGCGAGATGTTGACCAGCAGCGCACCGGTGGCGGTGAGCCAGAAGCTCACCGAGTTGAGCGTCGGAAAGGCAACGTCGCGGACGCCGAGCTGCAGCGGCACGACCAGGTTCATCAGTCCGATGACGAACGGCATCGCCCCGAAAAAGATCATGATGGTGCCGTGGGCGGAAAAGACCTGGTTGAAGTGATCGGGCGGCAGATAGCCGGGCGCCTGGAAGGCGAGGGCTTGCTGGGACCGCATCATGACGGCGTCGCTGAAGCCGCGCAGCAGCATCAGCAGCGCCAGCAGCGTGTACATGACGCCGATCCGCTTGTGATCGACGCTGGTGATCCATTCGCGCCACAGATAGGGGAAATGGCCGGCCAGGAAGACCCAGGCCAGCACGCCGAGGATTGCCAGGGCGACGACCGCCGAGGCGATCATCGGCAGAGGCTGATCGAACGGAATGACGTCCCAGCTCAATTTTCCGAGCATTGTCAGCCTCCTGTCGTGGGCGATACGCTCGGCTCGAGGCGACCGGCCTGGGGACCGGGCGCGGGCGGAACGCCCTGCGTCGCGATTTCATGGAAAAGGTCCGGCTCGACCGAGCGATAGGTCGAAGGCGGCACGTCGATGCTCTGTCTGGCTAGTTCCTGGTAGCTGGCCTTGTCGAGTGCCTGTCCCTGGCTTCGCGCCGAATTGACGAACGCGTCGAAGGCATCCGCTGCGACGGCATGCAGCACGAATTGCATGCCTGGAAAACCGTCGCCGCTGAAATGGGCCGACCGCCCATAGAATTCGCCGGGCTGATCCGCCTGCAGGTGAAGCTGCGTCGTCATGCCGTTCATCGTATAGATCATGCCGCCGAGCTGAGGCACGAAGAACGCGTTCATGACGCTTGCCGAGGTAAGCGAGAAATGCACCGGCCTGCCCGCCGGCACCACGAGCTGGTTGATGCTCGCGACATTCTGCTCGGGGTAGATGAACAGCCATTTCCAGTCGAGCGAGACGACCTGCACCTCAAGCGGCTTTTGCTGCGAATCCAGCGGCTTCATTGGATCGAGGTCATGCGACCCGATCCAGATGATGCCGCTCAGAAACAGGATGACGAGGATGGGGATCGACCAGACCACCAGTTCGATGCGTCCGGAATAGGCCCATTCCGGCAGGTACCGTGCTCTTGTGTTGGTTTCCCGGAACCACCAGGCAAAGCCGAGCGTCGCCACGATCGTCGGGATGACGATGGCCAGCATTATAGCAACCGAATTGAGCAGGATCGCCCGCTGCGCCGCCCCCACCGGCCCTTGCGGATCGAGCACGCCGCCCTGGCAGCCGGCAAGCAGCCCGACCAGCAAAATCGTCGCGCCGAGGCAGCCAAGACGGATGGCGGCACAGTTTCGAACGATCACCCTCAGCAGCATGAGATCTCGCCGTTTCCTGAAAACCGATTGGAACGTTGCAGGCAGCGTGGCTGCCAACCCCGAATGTGCGCGCCGGTGTGCTCCTGGCGACAGTTTCTTCACGCACGCGGCTCCGGCTGGCAGAACCACATGCGGCGGACGTCATCGTTAAGCGGTCGACCTGTCGAGAACCCCTCCAAATCCTAACAAACCAGAGCCAAATCCTGAAAAACCAGAGCCAAATCTTAAGAAACCAGCGACAGGACCCAGATCGAAGTTATCGCCAGAAACGTGGCGAATGCCAAGGCGGTAAACCGGTTCATGGCCGCGCCCACCGTTGGTCCATTTAGTCCGCTCCCCGCGACTCGGCGCTGAATCCAGTGACGCATGATGCTGCTCAAGATGGCTGCGCCAACCGAACGAATGTTCGTCGCGAAAGTTCCCAAAAAGCCAGATCCATCGCAGCCTTTGGTTGCAGGCCGGCGGCAACGCGATGCGCACCAAGGATGATTGGGCGGCTTTCTCGCCAAACGGAAGCGAGGACTGGCTTTGCGTATGTAAAAACTACTTGTCTAGGTGAAAATAGTTGCTACTAATCGGCTGGGCCGGCGCATGGCCGGCTCTGGGAGGAATTTCGGCATGACAAGACTGCGCGGCCTCGCGTGGGATCACCGACGCTGCTGGGGTCCGCTCGACGCCAGCATCGGGCCGTATTGCGCCGCGAATCCCGGTCTTGAGATCGAATGGGACCGCCGCAGCCTCTATGAGTTCGGCGAGGGCGCGCTTGGTCCGGTGCTCGGCGCCTATGATCTTGTCGTGTTCGATCATCCGTTCATCGGCGATATTGCCGAAGGCGGGCTGATGGTGCCGTTTGATTTGTCGGCTGAGCAGCGCCGCGGCTTCGAACGGGATTCGGTCGGCGCATCCTGGCAATCCTACGCGAGGGACGGGCGCCAATGGGCGTTGCCGATCGATGCTGCCTGCCAGGTTGCCTCATATCGCCCCGATCTCCTGGAGCGCTACGGACCGCTGCCGCGCAGCCATGACGAGGTGCTGGAGCTCGGCCGGCGCGCCTTGAAGGACGGCAAATGGCTTGGGCTGCCGTTGGTGCCGACTGACGCCATGTGCCTGCTTTTGACGCTGGGCGAACCGCGGGAAGACGGCGACGAGTTCATCGCCGGGGAAAAAATCGAGCGGGCCGTCGGGCAATTGCGCCAGCTTGCGGCGCTGTCGCATCCGAACTCGCCGAAATGGAACCCGATCCGTTGCTACGATCACATGATCGCGCATGACGACGTGGTCTACGTGCCGTTCGCCTTCGGCTATGTGAACTACGCCTCCAGGGCAGACAGGCCGTATCTGCGCTTCGCCGACGTGCCGACGCCGCGATCCGCCGGCGCCTTGCTCGGCGGCGCCGGCATCGGCGTCAGCGCCCAATCGAAACACAAGCAGGCAGCCATCGATTACGCGCTGTTTCTGTGCTCGCCCGGCTATCAGCGCGGCGACTATGTGAAATCCGGCGGACAGCCGGGGTCGCTGGCGGCGTGGCAGGATACCGAGGTCAACGCTCTCTCGGGCGGCTTCTTCGCCTCGACGCTGGCGACGATCCAAGCCTCCTATCTGCGCCCGACCCATCCGGGCTTCATCAGCTTCTTCCGCCAATGCGCCCCTCATGCCGCGGCGGCGATCGCCGGCGAATTGCGGGCGGCCGAGCTCGCGGACCGGCTGAACCGGCTCTATCGCGAGACCAGGCATGGCCAGCCGCAACGGAGCGTCGCGTAATGGCCGCCGATATTGCCCAGATCGTCGACGAAGGCGAAAGCGGCCGCAACGGCTATCGGGTGCCGGCGGTGGAGAAGGCGCTCGACATACTGGAATTCATGGCTGCCAGCGGCGAGCCGCTGACCCAGACCGAGATCGCCACCGGAATGGGGCGCTCCATTCACGAGATCTACCGCATCCTGCTGTTGCTGGAGAAGCGCGGCTACATTTTCCGGACGCAATCGGACCGCTTCCGCCTGTCGCTGAAGCTGTTCGAGCTGGCGCATATGCATCCCCCGGTGAACCGCCTGGTCGAATGTGCGCTGCCGGTGATGCGCGGCCTCGCCGCCAATGCCGACCAGAGCTGCCATCTGGTCGTGCGCGAAGGCGAGAGCGCACTGGTCGTGCTGCAGATCGATTCGCCTTTGCCGATGCGTTATTCAGTTGCCCTTGGCTCGCATTTCCCGATCCTCGAAACGAGCTCCGGCGCGGTGCTGCTGGCGCATTCGAGCCGCGCCGAGCGCGACCGCATCGTCGAACGGATCGTCGCCGCAGGCGAAGGCCAAGGCAGCCGGACGGAAATCGAAGCGCGGCTGAACGAGGTCGCAAGGCTCGGCTATGAAATGCGCGCCTCGCTGGCTGTCGAGGGCTGCACCAACATCTCGATGCCGGTGCGCGACCATACCGGCGCCGTCATTGCCGCGCTCACCGTCCCCTTCCTGCCGCAAAAGGCCGCCCGCTTCGATCGCAGCACCGTCTTCGAGCGGACGAAGGCGGCGGCCGAGACGATATCGGCGGCGCTGGGCGCGGGCGAAGCTGCCGCCTCTTCACGTGCCGACCCGGAACGGCGGGACTATCCGTTCAGCAACTGACAAGAAATACAGGGAGAAGAAACATGAACTGGTCCAAATCGATGCTGTTTGCCTCGGCGGCGGTGCTTGCTCTGAGCGCCGCCGCGGCACACGCCGAAAACATGCCGAAGCGCATCGGCTACGTCACCAACTACGCCACGCATGAGTGGTATCAGAACGTCATCAAGGGCATGCAGTCCCGCGCCAAGGAACTCGGTATCGAGCTCGAGGTGCAGGACGCCAATCTGGACGTTGCCAAGGAGGTCTCCGCCGCCGAAGATTTCATGGCCAAGGGCGTCGACGTCCTGATCATCACGCCCGTCAACGAGGAAGGCGTCGTGCCGCTGCTTCGCCAGGCGAAATCCAACAACGTTCCGGTCGTGCTCGAAGGCAATCCGGTTAAGGGCATGACCACAATGGTCGCGATCTGCGACTATGATACCGGCTACACCGCTGGCGTCGAAGCCGGCAAATACGCCAAGGAAAAGCTCGAAGGCAAAGCCAAGGTGATGAATGTCGGCCTGCCGCTGCTGTCCGCCACGGTGCTGCGGTCGCAGGGTTTCATGGACGGCCTGAAGACCATCGTCCCCGACGCGGTCATGGTCCACGACCTCGACGGCGGTGGCAATCCGGACCGCGCGCTCGAAGTCTCTTCGGCCGCACTTGCCAAGAACGCCGACATCAACATCATCTACGGCATCAACGATTCCTCGTCGCTCGGCGGCCTTCAGGCCTGGAAAGCGGCCGGCAAGTCGCAGGACGGCCTGTTGACGGTCGGCACCGGCGGCGAAGGCCTTGCCTTCATCAATGCGATGCAGAACGAGCCGTCCTACCGCATCGAGGCGGCGATGTTCCCTGAAAAGGAAGGCTACACCGCCATCGATGCAGCGGTTAAGCTCTTCAACGGCGAAGAGGTGCCGGAACACATCGTCAGCCCGACCGCGCCGATGAACGGCGACGACTGGAACAAGTTCTACGACTACGATGGCACCACACGCAAAATCAAATGGGATGCCGTCAATGCGCTTCAACCGCCGGAAAAATGCATGAAAACTTCCGCCGATCTGAAGAAGTAAGGAGCCCCGATTGCCCTTCCCGCGCGGCGGGAAGGGCATCGGATCGGATGCCGACGGCAAAACAGGTCAACCGCCCTGTTTTGGCCGGCAGTTTCCAGACGGCGATGGCACCCGATGCGGCCCGGAAATGAAATGGACATGAGCGAGCTTACGCAATCCTCCGCGCCAAGGCGTTTCATCGGCGGCCAGCTGCTGGGCAGCAGCCAGCTGGTGCTCGGCGTGATCCTGGCCGTGCTCTGCATGGCCATCTCGATTGCCGCGCCGCAATTCTATTCCGAGGCCAACATCATCGCCATCCTGCGCCAATGCGCGCTGGTGCTGATCGTCGCCTCCGGCATGACGATGCTGATCATCACCGCGGAAGTCGACCTGTCGGTCGGTGCATCGCTGGCTTTTGTCGGCTGCATCGGCATGGCCGTGCTCAATTCAACGCACAGCCTGACGCTCGGCCTGCTGGCGGCGCTCGCCTTTGCCGGTGCCGTCGGCCTGTTCAACGGGCTGGTCGTCACCAGGCTCAAAGTGAACTCGCTGATCGCCACCATCGGCACCATGATGATGCTGCAGGGCGGCGTTTATCTGTTCACCCGCGAGGCGGTGCAGAACCACCACCGGCTTGCCGGCTTCACCGATCTCGGCGCCGGCTATCTCGGCGCGATCCCGCTGCCCGTAGTCATTGCCGCGCTGATTTTCGCGCTGGCCGCGGCAACGCTGCGCTTCACCACGCTCGGCCGTT
This sequence comes from Mesorhizobium sp. M0633, assembly GCF_040320645.1. Classification (NCBI taxonomy): domain Bacteria; kingdom Pseudomonadati; phylum Pseudomonadota; class Alphaproteobacteria; order Hyphomicrobiales; family Phyllobacteriaceae; genus Mesorhizobium; species Mesorhizobium sp. M0633. The sequence continues at coordinate 145,900 of NZ_JAMYQC010000005.1, read as the reverse complement.
ATCTCTACGCTGTCGGCGCCAACGAGCGCGCGGTTCGTCTCTCCGGCGTGCGCTCGCAACGGCTGAAACTGTTCGCCTTCGTCGTCACCGGCCTGTGCGTCGGCATTGCCGGCATGATCCTGTCGTCGCTGATGAATGCCGGCCAGCCGACCGCCGGCCGCGGCTTCGAGCTGACGGTGATTGCCGCCGTCATCCTCGGCGGCACCAGCCTGCTTGGCGGCCGCGGTTCGCTGCTCGGCACGTTGCTTGGAGTGCTGGTGCTGAAGGTCATCGACAACGGCATCATCATCCTCGGCTGGAACCAGGATCTGCAGATGGTGGTGCCTGGAATAGTCATCATCCTGGCGACCTATCTCGACATCGTGCGGAACAGGGCCAATGTCGGTTGATTTCCTTCACCCCGGCGAAACCGTGGCTGTCGACAAAAGCGTGCCGGCGCTGGAGATGCGCGGTATCGGCAAGCGTTTTCCCGGCGTGGTGGCGCTGGACAATGTCGATCTGACCTTGGAACCCGGCAAAATCCATGCCCTGATGGGCGAGAACGGCGCCGGCAAGTCGACGCTGATCAAGATCATGGCCGGGGTCTACGGCAAGGATGCCGGCACCATCCGCCTGCGCGGCCGCGAGGCCGACATCAAGTCGCCGCGCGATAGCCTGAAAGAGGGCATCAAGGTGGTGTTCCAGGAGATCGCGCTGATCGCCGAATTCAGCGTCGCCGAAAACATCTTCCTCGAAGGCTATCCGACCGGCAAAGGCGGCTCGATCGACTGGAAGAAGATCCGTGCCGATGCGGCCGCTCTGTTCAAGCGTATCGGCTTCAATGTCGACCCGGCGGCGCGCACGGGATCGCTGCCGGTCAGCCAGCAGCAGATGGTCGAGATCGCCCGCGCACTCGCCCATGAGGCCCGCGTCGTGGTGATGGACGAGCCGACCTCCTCGCTGACGCCGAACGAGGTCTCGCTGCTGTTCACCGTCATCCGCCGGCTGGCCGCGCTGGGCATCGCGGTGCTCTATGTCAGCCACAAGCTCGACGAGGTCTTCGAGATCGCCGACACCGTGACCGTGCTGCGCGACGGCCGCCACGTCTCGACCAGGCCGATCGGCCAACATACCAACGACACGCTGATCCAGGACATGATCGGCCGGCGCATCGAAAACCTGTTCCCTCGCAAGCGTGGCGCGCCGGGCAGCAAGGTCGCGCTTTCCGTTGAGGGGCTCAGCACCGCCAAGAAGCTGAAGGATGTGTCGTTCGAGGCGCATGCCGGCGAGGTCCTCGGCTTCTTCGGCCTGATGGGGGCCGGCCGGACCGAGCTCGCCAAGGCCATCGTCGGCTACGACCCGATCACTTCCGGCGCCATTTCGGTCGATGGCTGCCGGCTGCTGCCGCACGAAACGCACACCGGCGTCCGGCTCGGCATCGGCCTGCTCACCGAGGACCGCAAGAGCGAGGGGCTGATGGGCGAGTTGCCGGTCTACCAGAATGCCAGCCTCGCCTCACTCGGCGCCTTCGCCAGAATGGGCTTCGTCGACAAGGTCAGCGAACGCAAGGCGGTGCAGGACTATGTCGACCGTTTCCGCATCCGGACGCCCAGCCTGTTCCAGCAGGTCAAGAATCTGTCCGGCGGCAATCAGCAGAAAGTGCTGATCTCGCGCTGGCTGATGCGCGGTCTCAAGGTGATCGTCGTCGACGAGCCGACCCGCGGCATCGACGTCGGCGCCAAGTCGGAGATTTTTGCGCTCATCGACCGGCTCGCCGGCGAGGGCCTGGCGGTCGTCATGATGACGTCCGAAATGCCCGAGCTGCTGGGGCTTGCCGACCGCATCGCGGTGATGTGCGAAGGCCGCCTCACCGCGATCATGCCTCGCGACGAGGCCACGCAGGAGAACATCCTCAATGCGGCAATCGGCTAAGACGATGACGCTTCGCAAAGGGACCAAGCGATGAGCCTGGCAAGCACCGACACCATGAAAGCTGGGCCGTCCATGCTGGCGCGGCTCGTCGCGCGCCAGGAATTGGCATTGCTCCTCTGCCTCATTCTGGTGATCGCGTTCTTTTCCTTCACCGCCGAGAATTTCTTCTCCGTGCGCAACATCACCAATGTGCTCGGTCAGGCTTCGCTGGCGCTGACAGCCGGCATCGGCTGCGCCATCGTCTTCATATCAGGCGAGGTCGACATCTCGATCGGCTCGCTGCTGGCGACCATCGCCCTGCCGCTGATCATCATCATGAACGACACGAATTCTCTGCTGCTCGGCATCAGTGGCGCGCTGCTGTTCGGGCTGATCATCGGCGTCGTGAATGGCTATCTGACGGCCTACGCCGGCATCAACTCGCTGATCGTGACCCTGGGCACGATGTTCATCATGCGCGGCGGCGTTTATCTCTATACCGGCCAGCGCGCTATTCCAGACGATGCCGCGCTCGATAGCTTCATCGCGCTGTCGGACGGCCGCCTGTTCAACGTCGTTCCCTATTCGGCTGTCATCGCCATCGTCCTGCTCGCCGTCTTCGCCTACGTGATGCAGCACCGGCCGTTCGGGCGGCAGATCTATGCCGTCGGCGGCAATCCGGAAGTGGCACGGCTGGCGGGTTACGACGTGCGCCGCGTCAAGTTCACCTGCTTCATCATCAGCGCGCTGCTGGCGACGGTAGCCGGCATCATCCTGGCAGCCCGCGTCGGTTCGGCGCAGCATACGGCCGGGCTGAATTTCGAGTTCCAGGTCGTTGCCGCCACCGTGCTCGGCGGGGTGAGCCTTGCCGGCGGCATAGGCAGCCTGACCGGCATGGCGCTCGGCGTGCTGATCCTGCAGTTCCTGTCCAACGGGCTGCGCGGTCTCGGCCTGCCGACCGAGTGGCAACTGGTCATCACCGGCATGATCATCATTGCCGCCGTCGCCTTCGACGAAGCAAAGCGCCGGCGCGCCATTGGAGGCTGATATGGATCGTCTCAAAGGGAAAACCGCAATCGTCACCGGCGCCGCCGACGGCATCGGCCACGCGATCAGCGAGGCGATGGCAAGGGAAGGCGCGCACGTCTTCCTCGGCGACATCGCCGACGAGAAGGGTGAAAAATTCGCAGCCGAGCTGCGCGCCGCCGGCCACCGCGCCGACTACATCCATTGCGACGTGGCGGAGGAGGCCGACATCGCCGCCCTGATCGACGCAGCCGTCGGCAAGACCGGCCATCTCGATATTCTCGTCAACAATGCCGCCATCGCCATCGGCGGCATGCCGGTTCACGAAATGAGCGACGAGCAGTGGCACCGGCTGATCGCGGTCAACCTGACCAGCGTGTTCCGCGGCTGCAAATATGCGCTGCCGCACATGATCGCGCAGAAATCCGGCTCGATCATCAACATGGCCTCGGCGCAAGGTCATATCGGGCTCGACGGCTGGACCGCCTATGCCGGCGCCAAAGGTGCGGTGATGGCGATGACGCGCCAGATGGCGGTCGAGTTCGGCCCGCTCAACATCCGCGTCAACTCGATCTCGCCCGGCACCATCAACACGCCGATGAACGACAAATTGGTCAAGGAGATCGGCGGCAATCTCGCCAAGGCCTGGGTCAAGATGCATCCGCTCGGCCGCATCGGCAAACCGTCCGAGGTGGCCGAAGCCGCCGTCTATCTGGCCTCCGACGCCGCCGGCTTCACCACCGGTACCGACCTGCGCGTCGACGGCGGCCTCACCGCAGCACCGCGCTACGTACCCGACCTGCTTTGACAACAAACGAGACAAAAATGAACAAAGCCCTCGAAGGCGTCCGCATTCTCGATTTCAGCCACCTGCTGCAAGGGCCGTTCGCCACGCAGCTGCTCGGCGACATGGGCGCCGACGTCATCAAGATCGAGCGTGCCGGCGCCGGCGACATGTTCCGCGGCATGACCTTCTTCGCCAAATGGGTCGGCGGCTCCGAAAGCCCGAATTTCCTCGCCTGGAACCGCAACAAGCGCTCCATCGCGCTCAACCTGAAAAGTCGCAAGGTGCATGCCATCATCATGGACATGGCTGAGAAGGCCGATGTGGTGGTGCAGAATTTCCGCCCCGGCGTGCTCGCCAGGCTCGGCTATGGCTACGAGGACTTCAAGGCAGTCAATCCCGGCATCATCTACTGCTCGGGCTCCGGCTATGGCGAGGAAGGCCCCTATGTCGAGCGCCCCGGCCAGGACATGCTGATCCAGGGATTGTCCGGGCTGATCTCCAACACCGGCCGCGGCGATCAGGCTCCTGTTCCGGCCGGTGCCGGCCTGGCCGACCAGATCGGCGCCATGAACATGGTCTACGGCATCCTGTCGGCGCTCTACTATCGCGAGAAGACCGGCAAGGGCCAGAAGATCGAGGTCAATCTGCTCGCCGGCATGCTGGCGCATCTCAATCAGGAATATGTCGCCGTGCTCAATCTCGGCGAGGATTTCGTGCGCCCGAATTCCGGCATCGGCCACCCCGGCATGCAGGCGCCGTTCGGTGTCTATGAAGCGAAGGACGGCGGCTATGTGTCGATCGCCATGAGCCCGTTCAAGACGCTGTATGAACTGCTGGACGCGCCGCAGCTTGCTGTCTACGACGATCTGAAGACGCTGTTCGACAGGCGCGACGAGGTGTTCGACAAGGTCAACGCCGAAACCAGGAAGTTTGCCACGCAGGACCTGCTGGCGCGGCTGCTGGCAGCCGACATCTGGTGTGCCGAGGTGAAGGACATAAGGCGCGCAGCCGAGGACCCGCAGGTCAAGCACATGGGCATGATCACCAGCTACGACCATCCGCGAGGCGGTAAGGTCAGGGTGGTCGCGCCGGCGGTCAAGATGAGCGAGACGCCGGCAACCATCGAGCGGCCGGCGCCGCTGGTCGGCCAGCATGGCCGCGAGATACTGGCCGAGTTCGGCCTCCACAGCGACGAGATCGCCGCGCTGGAGGCGTCCGGCGACATGACCGTGGATGCTGCCTGACGATGAGCGTTTACCGGACACTCACCTTGGAAATATCCGGGCGCGTCGCAGTCGTCACCTTCCGGCGCGCCGATCAGCTCAACGCCATGAACCGGCTGATGCAAAGCGAGATCACCGAGCTTTTCGAGGCGCTGTCGCAGGATGACAGCGTCGGCGCGATCGTGGTGACCGGCGAGGGGCGCGGCTTCATGGCCGGCGCCGACATCAAGGAATACGCTGCCCAGACAGCTGTCGAGTTCGACGCCTTCCAGGCCGCCGGCACGCGCATGTATGCCGCGGTCGAGAACAACCGCAAGCCGGTCATCGCCGCGGTCAACGGCTTTGCGCTCGGCGGCGGCATGGAGCTGGTGCTGTGCTGCGACATCGTCATCGCCAACCAGTTCGCGAAGCTCGGCCTGCCCGAGATCAAGCTCGGGCTGGTCCCCGGCGGCGGCGGCACCCAGCGCAGCGTCCAGAAGCTCGGCCGCAACCGCGCCAATTTTCTGCTGATGACCGGCGCCATCGTGCCGGCTTCCGAGTTCGTCGGCGCCGGGCTGGTCAACGAGATCGTCGATGCCGAAAGGCTGATGCCGCGGGCGCTGGAACTCGCCGGCATGATCGCCGCCGAACCGGCCGCCGCGATCGAAGGGCTGAAGGCGCTGACCGCGCATGCCGTTTCGGGCGATCTGGCCGACGGCCTTGCCATGGAGCGCGATGTCCTGGGTGGCCTGTACCGCAGCGAGACCGGCCAGCGGCGCGTCAAGGAATTTGCTGAAAAGAGCGCGACGCGGCCGAAGGCTGCGAAATGACGTCCCTGGTCAAGCAAAACCGGCCGCGCTTCACCGATGTCGAGGGCCTGGCCGCGATGGTCGGCGGCGGCGACGTCTTCGGTGTCGGTGGCCATCATTTTGCCCGGCTGCCGATCGCCTTGTTGCGGGCCATCGCCCGCTTGGGCGTCAAGGATCTTCCCTATGTCTGCTGGGCCGGCGGCCTGCCGCTCGAACTGCTTCTCGAAGCGAATGCCGTGGCGGAGGTCGATATCTGCTTTTCCAGCCTCGATATTTTTGGTTTGCCGCCGCGCTTCCGCGCGGCTGCCGAGACGAATGCCGTGCCGGTTCGCGACTGGACGGCGCTGGCGATGATCCAGGCGCTGCGGGCGGGGCAGCAGAACCTGCCGTCGATGCCGTTTCAGCTTCCGGAGGGTTCGGACATGCTGGCGCGCGTGCCGGGTGCGATCGCCGCGCCCGATCCGATCGCGGGAATCACGACCGGGATCATCCCGGCCTTGCGGCTCGATACGTTCGTCGTCCATGCCCAGCGTGCCGACGAGAGCGGCAATGTCCAGATCATCGGGCCACGGGCGCTGGACTTCGCCATGGCCGGGGCGGCGCGCCAGGTGCTGGTCACGGTCGAGGAAATCGTCCCGGTCGGAGCGCTGCGGCATGATGGTCGGCAGAGCATTTTGACCCGCAACCAGGTGTCGGCGATCGCGCTGGCACCAGGCGGCGCCTATCCCGCCTCCTGCCTGCCATTCTATGTGACGGATTATCAAGCGTTGGCGGGGGCGTTCGCGGCCAAGGAAATACCTTTGTCGGACAGCCTGAGCATGCCTTCGGAAGGCGTGCCGGAGCGGGTTCAAGACGCTGCAAAAGTCCGCGCTGAAACAGTCCTCGCAATGCCCAGGCTCGTGCACGGCAACAAGGAGGCGTCCATCGACGAGATCATCGCCGCCCGCATCGCCGCTGAGCTCGACAATGAGAGCTTTGCCAGTGCCGGCGCGGTGTCGCCGCTCGCCAATGTCGCCTACCGGCTGGCCAAAGCGACGCACGCGCCGGACATGATCATCGCCACCATGAGTTGCGGCCATCTCGACATAGCACCGAGCCCGATGATCCTGTCGCTGATCGAAAGCCTCGATTGCGAGACGGCGGTGGCGCATGCCGGCGGCGACGACACCTATTCGACCTACTACCAGGCCGGCGCGGTGACGCATGAGATCGTCGGTGCCGCGCAGGTCGACCGCCGTGGGCGCGTCAACACCATTGCGCTGCGCAAGCGTGACGGCAGCCTTATCCGGCTGCCCGGGCAAGGCGGCATGGCCGACGTCGCCAACATGCATCGCGATTATCTGCTCTACGTCCCCCGCCATTCCGTGCAGTCGCTGGTCGAGACGGTCGAGATTGCCAGCTCGGCGCGCGGCCTGTTGACTGAGGCCGAACGCGAGCCGATGGGCTATCGGACCGGCGCGGCATTGGTGTTCACCGACCTTTGCGTGTTTCGGCTCGACGGGGAGAGCCGGCAATTGGCCGTCATCGAGACCATGCCGGGCGTGACGCGCCAGCAGCTCCAGGATGCCACCGGCTTTGCCCTGACATTCGATGCCGATTGCCGCCAAGTTGCGCTACCCTCGAACGAGACGCTCGACATCCTGCGAAACCGCATCGACCCGCTCGGCCTGCGGCGCCTCGAATTCGTCAGCGCCAGGGAGCGCAGCGCCCTGATCGCCGAGATCCTGGCCACCGACCGGCGGATGGTCGAGCGCTGCATCGCCGCACAGCGGTCGCATACTGCACCGGATTGAAGGGGGTGCGCATGGCAAAGCCGTTGCTCGAAATGTCGGCCGCGAGGGTCTTCTTCGATGGCATCTTCACCAGCCCGCGCGTCGCCCATCCGGAAGGCGTGGCCATCCATCGCGACGGCTCGATCTGGTGCGGCACCGAAACCGGCGACCTGCTGCGCTTGGCCGCCGATGGCGGCTCGGTCGAACGCATGGGCGGCACGGACGGCTTTCTGCTCGGCATCGCCTTCGATAGCGCGGGAAACTGTTTTGCATGCGATTTGAGACATTCGGCGATCTTTCGCTGGGATGCCGCGACGGCTGGTATGCAGCGCTTCGCCTCGGCCGGCATCCGCGTGCCGAACTATCCGATCGTCGACGAGACACGCGGCTGGCTCTACGTGTCGGACAGCGTAGGCGAAGACAACCGCTCCGGCATTTTTCGCTACGATTTGAAGACCGGCGAAGGCGGCCTGTGGTGCAGCGAGACCATGGCCTTCGCCAACGGCATGGCGATGGCACCGGGTGGCGATGGGCTTTACGTCGTGGAAAGCCATGCGGCCTGCCTCAGCTATGTGCCGATCCGTGCCGACGGCACGGCAGGACCTCGCCAGCTCGTCGTGGACGGCGTGAGCAACGTTCCCGATGGCGTCGCCTTCGCACCGGACGGGTCGCTGTTCATCTCTTGCTACGAGCCGAGCCGCATCTACCGCTGGCGAAAGGATAGCGGGCTCGAGGTGCTGATCGAGGATCCGGCGGCAACGACGCTCGCCCACCCAACCAACATTGCCTTCAAGGGCGACAAGCTCTACACCGCAAATCTCGGCCGCTGGCACATCACCGAAATCGACTTGACGGCGATTTCCTAGATCGGGCCGAACCGGGCGGCGCTGCCCTATCCCAGCCGCCCGTGACTCGATCGGATGCGCAACACCTGCACCCGCGACGGCAATTCGATCAGGAACTCTTTGTCCCGCTCGAGATGGTGGATTTTCGTCGGATCGCCGCCGGTGAACGCCGCCATCGCCTCGACATTTTCCCAATAGGAAATCGTCACGAATTCCGAATGGGTCGGCGTGTCCTCGCGAAAGGTCTGCACGCCCAGTGCCTTCTCGATCAGCGGCTTGATGCCGGCCTCGTAATTGTAACTCTCATAGGCATCCGCCTTTTCAGGCACGGTTCTGCCACGCCAGACACGGGCGATGGTCGGGGGTTTCTCTGGAGTTGTCTCTGTCATGGCCATTGAATTCCTGCTGGTCTGATTGGTCCACGGCGTTCGGCAAGGCCAGCCAAGGAATGCATCTCCCCGGCTGGCAGCCTGGTATCCACTTGCCGGCGACTTTTTATCCTCCCCGGCCGACGAGCTCGCGCTGCCCCAGACAGGCCTCCTGCCGACCGGCAGGAGACCTATTCCTGATCCTCGGCGCCGCCTCCGTGGAAGAAGGACCGGATTTCCTGCATGTCGACGCTGCCGTCACCGTCCTCATCGACGGCGTTGAATATCCGCCCGACGAAATCCTGGACTTCGCTTTGAGAAAGCGCGCCATCGCCGTCCGCATCTACTATGGCGAACATCATTCGCATCTTCGCGCCATGCATCCCGCGTGCAATGCCGCCGCGCCCACCCATCTCCCACCCTCGCTCAGGCGGGCCCATCCTGTAGCCGCGATGCCAGCGGTCGGGACCTCGCCGTTCCTCCCGGGGCGCGCGATCTTCCTGCATTCTCTCCTCCAGCATCTCGGTCATCATCTGGCGCATCATATCGCGCATGGCATCCTGGCTCTGCCCGCTCATTGCGGGCGACTGTTCGGCGCCACGATCCGGTGCCGGCGCGGCGGGCGCAGGTGGGCTCGTCTGGCCGAATGCCGGCGCGGCCAACATGGCCAGCGCCGCGGCAATTGCAGTGGTTTTGCTTGCGAGCGTCATCGTATTCTCCATCGGTATGAATTGGAGGCTGAACGTGTCTGCATCCAAGCCAAACCGGCTGCTCGCCTCATGGTTCCTGGGCAGTCGGCACGGCGGCGGAAAAGTCCGCCTGATCGCGGCAACGAAAGCGGCTCACCCACGTTGCCGTTGATGCAAAGCTCCATCAGGAGGAAAAAATGGCCGACGATAAGAGCAAGCGAGATTTCCGCGAGCGCGACCGCGTTTCTACGGAAGACGACCGTGAAGTCGAGTATTTTGCCCAACAGAACGGCATCACCGCCGACCAGGTCCGTCAGTTGATCAAAAGCTTCGGCAATGATCGCGGCCGGCTGACCGTAGCCGCGAAGGCGTTGCGAGGGATTTCACCTGCCGGAGCCGACGAGGTGACCAGGGAAGCCCGCCAGCAGGCGACACCTATGCATCTCGGCAAACCCGACGAGTGATGCCGGGCAACTGCTCTGCCGCTGCCGCGGGCATCAGAACTTGCGGCTCAAATAGTCCGAGCCGCGCAGGCCGAACCGCCACTCGGCATCGACAGCCTTGGAAATGCCGATCCGGCGGCCTGTTAGAACGGCGCTGGCGTCGCCCGGCTGCCTGAATTCGAATGGCGGCACGTCCAGCGGCAGCCCGTCATGGGATTTGTCGATTGCCAGCGCCTGGCAAAGACGACCCGGTCCCGAACAAAGCAGCCGCGGATCGTCAACGCCGCGATTGGCCCGCATCACCTCCAGCCCGGATTGCGGTTCGATTGCGCGGATAAGCACGGCACTGCCGGGCAGGCACACGGCATTGAGGCACCAATGCAGGCCATAGGAGCGATAGACATACGCGCTGCCGGGGGCGCCGAACATTGCGCCGTTGCGCACCGTCCTGCCACCGAAAGCGTGCGAAGCCGGATCATCCGGGCGATAGGCTTCGGTTTCGACGATGATGCCGCCGACGCCGTGCAAGAGCAGCATCGCGCCGATCATGTCGCGCGCCACGGTGGTGGCGTCTCGGGCAAAGAATTGATGGTTGGTGGTCAATGTGCAGCAGACTCGATCACGCCTGAACTTGGCGCGTCAGCAAGGTCCCGGACCGGAAACAAAATGTCCAGCCATCGCGCCACCGAACCTGGGGCAGCGGTATTCAGCGCAGCATGGCTGCGCCGATGAAAACCGCCGCGGCCAGCACGACGATGGCGGCAATCACCAGGACTGGCCCATATCTGCTCGGTTGGACGTCGGGCTCATCCTTCAGCGGGCGCATCGCATTGGCATAGCTCGCCTGGTTGGTAAACTTCGGCGTTTCATGGCGCGCGGCAGGGCTCTTCGGCGGAGCGTTGCCGGCGGATTCCGCGTCCGTTTCCATGGGAGCCGCAGCCGGATCGATGCCCGGGGTCTTGTCCCCTTCGCGCCCGGCATCGATATCGCCCCGCGCTTGAGCCGGGCTTCGCCCAAGAGGTTCTGCGTCGGTCATCGTCGAGGTCCTTTCAGAGCATCGGCCTCAAGCATTCTAACCTGCGTCTCATTTCAAAGTTCCCCCGTTTCAAAGTTCCCCCGTTTCAAAGTGCCCCCGTTTCAAAGTGCCAACGAGCGGAAACCGCCTAGGCCTGCTTCCAGGAACAACCGGCGATCGAGCGGGTTGAGCAAGCATCGGGAGAGCAACATGGACTTGGTGCGCCACGCGCCCAGATCGGCAGTTCGAAACAGGCTCCAGCGCATGATCTACTTCACCGCCGACACGCATTTCAGCGACCCGCGCATTTTGCGCATCGACCGCCGCCCGTTCGGCTCGCTGGCGGAACATGACCGGTCGCTCATTGCGTTCTGGAACGAGATTGTCGGGCCGGACGACGAGGTCTGGCATCTCGGCGATTTTGCCAGGGGATCGGCCGCGTTCGTGTCGTCGCTTCTGGCGTCCCTTCATGGCAGCAAGCATTTGATCATCGGCAACAACGATGCTGCGGCCACCATCGAGGCCACAGGTTGGGCGAGCACGCAGCACTACAAGGAGCTGGCGCTCGACGGCAGCCTGCTGATCCTTTGCCACTACCCTTTTCGCACCTGGAACCAGATCGGCAGGAAATCGATCGACCTGCATGGCCATTCCCACGGCAGGCTGACCCCGGTCACGCGCCAGTATGACGTCGGCGTCGACAGCTGGGATTTTCGTCCGGTCACGCTGACCACCATCCTTGCCAGCCGCGGCCGAAGGGCGGCGCGGCAAAGCCGTCAAAAAGTCGAGTGATCGAAAGTGCCGGCCGTGCGTTGAGGAATTTCAACGCCAGGGAGCACGCCATGAACAGACGTGAACTGATCGATGCCGACGGCGGCAATCATGCCGCAAAACCCATTCCGCGCGCCGTATTCGACAGCACCTTGGCCCTGCTGCGCGAAGGCTATGACTTCATTTCGGCCCGCTGCCGGCGCATGAACACCGACATCTTTGCCACGCGCCTGATGCTGCGGCCGGCAATCTGCGTCCGCGGTGCCGAGGCTGCCGAGATGTTTTATGGCGGCGACCACTTCACCCGAATTGGTGCGATGCCGCAGACCACGCTGCGTCTGCTGCAGGACAAGGGCAGCGTCCAGGCGCTCGACGGCGCCGCTCACCGCCACCGCAAGGCGCTTTTCCTGTCGATCCTGTTGGACGACGGCCAGATCGAGCGGCTCCGCGCAACCTTCCGTCGCGCTTGGCTCGACCAGCTGGAAGACTGGCAGCGGCGTGACGAGATCGTCCTGTTTGACGCCGTAAACCTCGTCCTGACCCAGGCGGCAGCGGATTGGGCCGGCATCCCCGCCGACAAGGATCGCGCCGAACTCTGCCGCGAGCTCAGCGGCATGGTCGAGAACGCTGGCGGCATCGGGCCGTCGACCATGCTGGCGCTGTGGCGGCGCCGCCGGACCGAACGCACTATCGGCGAGCTTGTACGGCGCGTTCGAAGCGGCGCGCTTGATTTGCCGGCAAACAGCCCGGTCCGCCTGGTCAGCGAATATGTCGATGCCGAGGGAATGCCGCTCGATCTTGCCAGTGCTGCGGTCGAGATCATCAACATCATCCGGCCGGTTGTCGCCATCGGCCGCTTCATCATGTTTGCGGCGCTGGCGCTTCAACAGCACCGCCAATGGTACGACAGGTTCGCAGCCGGCGATGACGACGGGCTGGAAGCCTTCGCCGAGGAGGTTCGCCGGCTCTATCCGTTCTTCCCGTTCATCGGCGGCCGCGCCCGCCATCCCTTCGAATGGAAGGGCTACCGCTTCGGCAACGGCGACTGGGTTCTGCTCGACCTGCACGGCACCAACCACGATCGCCGCCTGTTTTTGGAGCCGGACCGATTTATCCCGGAGCGCGGCTTGAGCTGGAAAACCCACGGCTTCGACTTTATCCCGCATGGCGGCGGAGATCCGGCGACTACCCATCGCTGCCCCGGAGAAGCCGTCACCGTCGCGCTGATCATGGAAGCGGTTCGCCTGCTGACGCGGTCGATGGCCTACCAGGTGCCTGATCAGGATATGACCGTCTCGCTTGCCCGCATGCCGGCGCGGCCGAAATCCGGGTTCAGGATAGATAATGTGCTGCGAAAACCCGGCTGAAAGGCTGCCGGTCGAACCGGAACCTCTGCGGAGCTGAGGCGTTCGAAAATTGCAAGGCGTAAAGGCAAACGCAATGGCTCAGAAGATCACGACAGGCGCGAACGACCGGCCGCGCAATGAAACCATCGGCCAATCCGGCGAAGGCCTGCCGGACGACAGCAGCAGGCCGCTCGAGGTCGACGAAGGCTGGGTCGCCCGGCTGAGAAACAAGGGGCAAGCCCCGGCAAGCCGGTCAGACCAACACGGACGAAGTCCCCGCAGGCACTCCAGGCGCTGGCGAGAATATTTGCCGCCGCTGTGCAGGGTCAGGCATGATCGACGGCCGCACCTGCCCCGAATGCGGCGGAACCGGCAAGGTGATGACGCCCATAGGCGGAGGCTGAGCAATTCCAGGAAAAGTGTGAAGCGGTTTTCCGTCCGGTATTTGCGTCAAACAATAAGATAGACCGGTTCTGCGTTTCCGCGGAACGATGAACCGTCCAGCGCCGGTCAGATCGCCGGCACCCACTTCCAGAACACGCCTTCCTTGCGTTCGGGGTAGTGCTTGAACTCGCATTCGAAGCGCCAGCCGTAGTTCTTGGCGGTGGCAAGCGCCTCCTTGCTGACAGGGTTCATGCCCGTTCCCGGCGCGAACCAGTCCTCCAGCAAGTCGTCGGGTATGTAGGCGCCGATCCTCAAAGGCAGCTTTTCGAGGACGACATCCATTTCAGGTGGTGCAGGCACGGGGGCGCTCCTTTGAAACCTGCTGATGAAGAAATCGTTCGAGGCCGATTGAGTTCCAGAGCATCAGTGAGATCGGGGGGTGGCCGTGGTGACGTCCGTCTGCAGAGATGTGGCTGAAGTTTGGGGATCGACAGATCGCAGGTTGGCGCACCCGGCGGATGAAGAGAGCCTCTCAGCTCGCTGGCAGGCACGCGTCGTGACCTCTATGCCTTTGCGAACCGTTGACGAGTGTAAGTGTGTTGTTCGCTCGGGTTCAAACTGACGGAAGCATTGCCCCGACGAATGAAGAACTCGTGTTTACCTTGGAACTCAAGGAAGGCGGGTTCCTGCGACGCTTTCACGTCTACGACGCACACTTTCTTTCCTCCAGGCGCATCGGCAAATCGCATCACAATGTGCTGGGCGTAAGCCACACCGATTGCGCTGGAAAAAACATTCAACAATGTCTGCTCGAATACGTCGAGGCTGCCCTTGGTGATGCTCAAGTCATCGTCCAGCCCGTGTATCTCCTTGTCGTCGGTCACGCCGATCACAAGTGTGCCGCCGCCTGAATTCATAAAGGCCACGAGGGTCTTGAGGACGCTTTTTTGTAAATCCTTATTCTGCTTTCGCTCGCGCACATCCCATTGGAATGTGCTTTTGAACTCAAGCTCCCTGCTCTCGTCGGCCTGTATGATTTCCTCGACCGTTGGCGGCGGTGGAGGGGGTATGTAGAAGGCTTTGGGCCATCCGCCATGGACATCGATGACACGGTCAATCTCGGCCATAGTAAGGCGCGTTTCCGTGAGGGCAGTGACGACGCGGCGGTAATGGAGGATGTCGTCATCGGTCAGAATATGGCCGGCTGATGGGTTCTTGCCGCCTTTGGCAGCGCGGTCTTTCAGCCATTTCTCGCAGACCTTATAACCGCCAACATAGAAATCCCATGTTTCGCGCGGCACATCCTCGAACCAACACGATGCATTAATCATCACCTTTCCATTCGTGTATTGCGGGAAACCCTTTTCAATATGGGCTTCACCATGGCCGGCGAAACGGATTTCCGGGTTCTGCAGCGCGGGTGCCTCATCCGGTTTCAGGAGATGCAGAGCCACGAGCGCACGGCCGAGTGGCACGAGGGCGGCGAAGGTGTCTCGGTCCTTAGGCGAAGGGATGCGCGGGAAATCGGATTTCAGGAATTCGGCATATCGCGTGCGGTAGCCGGTTGAATGTAGAACAGTGTAAATCCAGTCGAACAGATCGCGCGGGCCGAAGGTCTTGTCGAGGTCACCTCGTCCATCCCATACGGCGGCGCTTAGGCTCCCCTGCTGACGGCGCTGCATGCCGTCTTCATAAAGCAGGTCGACTGTCGCAGCGAACGCAACTGCATACTTCCCATTGACGTTCGGGCGGCGGTATGTTTCGCCAGCAGAAGGTTTGAGCCACAGGGGGAGCGTATATGTATTAGTCGAACTCTTCGACGAAAGGAATATTTTGTCTGTTCGCCGTGTGCTTAAAAAGACATGGGCAAACTTCGAGTCGTTCACTAACCTGGAAGTCAAAAGGGCTATATTATCGATATCGAAATTTCCTTGGACTTTCTCCTTTAGAATCGTCATAACGCTTCGATTTACAATAGAGTATCGATAGTCGAAAGGCCTGAATGCCACTAAAGAAATATCACCTTTCCATGACGTTCCCCGTGCATATTTGACTGCATCACTATAGTTCCACTGATTAGTAGAACACATTCTAAACTCGTTGCTGATCTGCTTGCGAGATGAAGAGATGGATAAATCGTGCATTCTTCCAAAAAGTTCATCTTCAGAAAATGCGACTGCAAAATCATCTTGCTGCGTAGCGAAGCCCGTAGACCAATACTTTTCCTTATCGTTAGCGCGATCACCTGTGCCAAAAATTGTCGGCAAATCAGCGAATACCTCAAATTCTGACTCAAGGCCGCCGCGGCGCCAAAAAAAGTAGTTCGGCGCCGTCGGATGTACTGCGTGCCTTTTGAGCTCTTCGATTGTGGCGCTACGCATCCAGCTCTCCTTCTGTTCAAAGGTTCCTTCAATGCTTTGGTAGCTTGCTAACGCCCCTTCGTTGGGGATGCTTAAACGGCTAAAAAGGCCGATAGCCACACCAGTAATAATCTCGAAAATTGGTTCATCGATGCCATCAACCGAATCTCTCCGGAGGCTACCGTTCAAGTCAGTGCCAATAAGTCTAGAGAACTCATTGAAGAGTGAGTGTCGCAAGTCTCGCGGTTGAGTGCCAAGCAAATAACCATGCCCCGTTATAAGTCCGACGATACCAGCGCTGGATTTCCCTATATAATACTGAGATAACCGTATAAATTTAATATAATCGTTGGAAAGTCCTTGAATCTGACTCTCCTCTTGCCTAACATTTCTTTTGTAATCTTCGCAAAGAGCGAGAATCCAATTGCCGTTGTTGTATGATTTTACTGAATAGGGAGGGTTACCCATCACCACCGTAAAAGCGGATTTCGCCTTGGCGTCGTTAGCCGCCTGGGCCTCATGCGCCAGCGCCTCCGCCATAAAGACGCCTCCATATCAAGATCTCGAGCAGGCTCGAGGGCGTTAGTCAGGAAAACCCGGGCGCGTTCATCAGAGCCGAACTGATAACCGGTATTTAGGAGCGCAATGCCGATCTTCATATGAGCGATGGCATAGGGTGCCATCATTAACTCGAAACCGGTCAATCTCGGCAGTAGGTGCTCGGCGACATACGCGTTCCAAAGGGTCTGTATTACTTGTTCCCCTTTGCCTTCGCTTTTCCAGAGCGCTTTCATCCTTCTATCAATCAAGTCGATCACTTCGACCAGAAAGGTTCCCGTTCCCGTTCCCGGGTCCAGGATCTGCACAAATGGCGCGTCGGACTTCACATGCGCCGGGATACGGATCTTGTCGTTACGCGTAGCAAGCTCGCCCCAGGTAGTTGTGTCGGCCAGACCTAGCGGCAGATCGAAATCGCTGCGCAGCAAGTCATCTACTACCCGCACAATAAAGTTAACCACCGGTCTCGGCGTATAGAATACTCCGCGCTGCATGCGCTTCTTCGGGTCGTACTCTTTCAGAAATAGCTCGTAGAAATGAATGACGGGATCTTCTTTGGGATTACGATCGCCGAAATCGCGCAGGACTGCTGCCATATCCGTGTGCTCGTCTGTGAGCAGGGTCACCACGTCCCGAACGCCAAGCTCATCAAAATCGATGTCCTTGCGTTTGTCGCGACCGCCGAGGGACAGAAAGGTACCAAATAGTTCACGCAGGAAAGGGTTGGTTTTTGGAACCATGTCGACAAGATTGTCGGCGACTAGTCCGCCTGACGGCCGCGAAATGTGGGCGGCCAATAGACCGTATGCGATGGTCTGGGCAAACATGTCGGCAAAGCCGTCAGCGTCCAAATCCTGAATCAGATTCTTGCGGAAGGCCTCCAGCATCGTGCGCATAGGCCCCTTGTCGTTTTCGGCCGCGAGCAATTGATTGGCGCGAGCGCGGATGTTGGTTGCCAAGGCCGCCAGCCTGATTGCCAGATCTTTCGATGTTTTGATCACTTGGCCGTGGCGCAACTCGAAAGCCGCCGACCAGCTTGCTCGCCAGACGTTTAGATTACTTGTGTCATCTGGCCAGCGAAGACGGTGCTGCAGCAATTCTGCGGCGCGTGCATTGTGCAATCTGGTGTCTTTGCCATTCCAGCCCAGAACATTCAGTACCGGAAGATCGCCAGTTTCCGCCCCATCGGCAAAGTGGGCGATGGCGATTTCACGGTCGCCCGATTTGCCAAAATTGGTGACGAAAATCAGATCGTGTAGTTTCCAGGATTGGCGGTCGGCAGTCTGAGCGCTGGAACGTTTTTTGACCACCAGTGCCCGCAGCATGCGCCGCAGTACCGTCACCGAAATACTCTTGTCTTCGAACGAGATGAAGAAGATGCCCCAAGGCTGACCCGTTATCAGCGGCCGCAGCTGGTGGATCTCGCGGATCTTGGCAATTTCGTCTACTTTAAGCCCGAGGTCTTCAGCGTCGTATTCGTAGACAATGTCGTCGAAACCGTAATCTTGACCGATCGGCCATTCCAGATTGTCACGCAGCAGGTCGACCAATTTCGGAAAACTAGTCACTCGCGCCAGTTGTGTGGCAGTAATGTCGTTCATCGATTGCCCCCGAGACCCGCCCTAGCCGAGTTCCATCCATGCCCTAAGTATAGGCTTGACGCCCAATGGTGCCTGCACCTTGCGCAGGTATGTCTTGGTAATGTGCTTTTCGACCAGCACGCGAATATCGGACAGAGCCGGTCGCTCCATCTTCGTTAGCCGGGGTGTTTCGGGCGCGGAGCGGATCAGGTCGATGATGCCCGACGCCTCCTCCCTGACGACGCCCGCGAAGAGATCGTAGAGATACCATTTCACGTCGCCGCTGTTCGTAGTCCACTCGTCTTCGCCCGACTTTGAGCTCGCATCCTTGTCATAGCCTGGCCGCGCGTAGCAGAAAAAGACCGCCTTGCTCCCGGGCTTCGGATGCTCCTTGCCTGAGAAGATACCGTCAGGAAATGCCATAACCGTATCGGTCAGACCTGAGTGATGGCGCAACAGGTCCTGCCATTCCAGATGCATTGTCTCGTCGGCAGTGATCGTGCCTTCCATTTGCTCGTCGAAGTTCCTCAGATCCTCGTAGTCATCGTCCTCGCTGAGGAGTTTACGCCCCTCGATGCCAAGCGTTTTTGAAATGCGGAGCGTCTTGTGCGACACCCTTTGATAGAGACGCAGAAGGTCGTCGAGCTCGCCAGGCGGCAGGAAGTTCCAATACCCTACGGTGCCCCGCAACAACTGCTGGTCTGGATGATCCCTGACGATGCGCTTTTCGATCTCCGGGTTCATCCGCCGATCGACACGGCCAATGCGTTGCATCAGCCGCACCGGGTTCCAATGGAGATCGTAGTTGATCAGCCGTGTTGCGTCCTGAAGGTTGAGGCCTTCGGACAGCACATCGGTCGAGATGAGTATTCGAATTTCTTCCCGGCTGGCTTTGACCAGGGCTCCACGGGAGCTTTCGTTGTAATATGGTGAAAATCGCTCGATGATCCGAGCGCGATCTCCCGACGTGTTGCTATCGATTTGATCGACGCCCTTGATGCCGGCCAGTTTAAGCTGCTCCGCCAGGTATCGCGCCGTGTCGCCGAATTCGGAGAAGATCAGCACCTTGTGCTTGCTGGCCACCGGGTCAGTGTTCAGAAGCTTGATCAGCTCAGTGAGCTTCTTGTCTTGCCTCGGTTTGAAATTTTCAAGTTCATTGAGAAAGTCAGCAATCTGTTCAAGATCCTGCAGCGTATCCTGCAGAATCTCGTCAACGGCGAAATCGTCGCGGGGGAGCTTTTCGACCGCATCCAGCAGCTCAGGGGTGACCAAATCATCCTCCTCTTCCTCGGACAGGAGGTCGAGTTGTGGAGAATAGTCCAGCAGTTTGGCGTTCTTGCGCTTCCAGCGCTCCAAGGAAGACTTCTCGTGCGCCGTCTCGGCATGCACCTCAGCCCACGCAAGCAGCTTCTGAAGCAGTCCCCAGCACGACTGCCGAAAAGCTTCAGCCGAGCTTTCGAACCGCTTCAAGAAGCTCGTCCGAATGAGTGCAACCACCTGCTGCCGCCGCCCGCGTTCGAGCGCTGGGATAACATCAGGATCTCCGCCTTTATAGTAGGCGTAAGGATTGTAGATGCCGAGAACGAAGAGCGGGGCTTGCTTCTGGAAGGCGACTGCCACCATGTCCAGGAGTTTCCCATATGTCTGCTTGACCGAATAGTTGATTACTTTCGGTTTGCGAGGTTCGGGAAATAGAACTTCGCCGGGACCCTCCCTCACCATGCTCTCCTTCACATAGCGCCGGCTGCGCTGGACGACGAGGGCATCGAACAAAGGATCCGCGAACAATTTGGGTGCGGCATCTGCAAGATTGAGGTCCAGCGGTTCTTCGCCTGTCGTACCGTAAATCTCCTTTTCGATAGCCTTCTCAAGCTGCCGGATGTGGCCGGGGAGCGAATGGATACCGAGTGGCGCCTCGGCGAAATGGTCTGTTTTGTGTTGGGAGAACAGCTCAACCATGTGCTGAAAATCGAGAAGACTATTGTTGATCGGTGTGGCGGTGAGAAGGTAAATCTGCTTGCCCTTGGCTATATCGTAAAGCCGCCAGTAGCGTGATCTGCGGCCTTCACCCTCGCTGCCCCTCGTACCAGTATTCCGGAAATGATGCGCTTCATCGACGATGATGACATCAGCTTGGGTTCTAACTTGCTCCAGCTCATCCGCCATCTTGTCACTCGGGCAGGCGCTTTGCCAGCTCTCGCTCCCAAACAGGCCCCTTTGCCGCTTTGGGCACGAATAGCGCAACATTCAGCTGTTCGTGCTTCACGAAGCGCTCGATCAACATCAGCCCGACGAAGGTTTTGCCAAGGCCTACGCCATCACAGAGGAATGCTCCGCCATACCGTTCGGCTCGCTTTAGAAGAGAGGCATACCCGTCGCGTTGATACTTCGCCAGAACGGGATAAATCGATGAAGAATTCGTCTCCCATTCGCCGGCGGTCTCCTCGTGCCCCTCGAAATACTGCTGTAACGCCCGTGCGTAGACATCGAAAGGAGAGTAGCTACGAGTATGGCGCTCCACCACTGACAGGATGTCGGGCGTAACGTCTTCTGCCTCCTCCCAGCGCTCTTCAAACCACTCTTGCAAAACCGCCACCGGAGTGCCTGTGATTTGGACGTTCAGCTCAATGTTTTCAGTTAAGCCCGGCAATGTGAGATTTGACGAGCCAACAAGGGCCGACGACCCCACGACCTCCAAGATTCCATGTGTGATGTAGGCCTTCGCATGGAACTTGTCTTTTCGATACACTCGGCATTCAATTTGACCTGATGCGATAGCGGTGACAATCGACCCGACTCCGCTCAGGAAGTGGTTCTTTAGCTTCTCCTGCTCTACGCTGAAGTCCAACTTTTGCTGGATGCGCTCGAGCCCAGCTTCGAACGCCCTTTTGGTACGTCGCGAGACATCATCCCCCATAAGGATGCGTATCTTTCCAACCTTCTGCCATTCGCCTTCCAAGGCCAGCAAGGCGCCGATCTCAAAATAGCCCGTTGCGATATCAATCGCCTTCGAGATCTGGCACCAATCGCGCAAGTACCTGAGAGCTTTCCATTCCTCGGCACTATTGTCGACGATGAATAGCTCACTGCCTGACTTGTGACTCGATCTCTTGGGCATTCAGCATTCCGCCGTTATGAGACTGGATCGCAACCTATTGCGTCATTATTAGGCGAAGCAAGCCTACTCTAGGTGCCTTGTGCATCCTGCGCCTTGCAACCACAAGCCGCCGGAGAATTGAGCGCGGAATGGTGAATACGACATGCGTGTTACCTCAACCACACAACGGAAAGCAAAAGAACGGGGTCGAAACAAAAACTATAGATAATTCTGTGGAGTTTGGCGCACCCGACAGGATTCGAACCTGTGACCTCTGCCTTCGGAGGGCAGCGCTCTATCCAGCTGAGCTACGGGTGCCTTCAGGATCGGTGATCCCAAAAACGAACCAGCCGGTAACCCGGCCAGCCACGGCTTCTTAGCGGAAGCAGGCGCCGGCTTCAACGGGCAATCGCCAGCGGGCTCAAGTTGCCGTAGCAGCCGGGGGGAGACAGAGACCGTCCCGTCCGGCGCCAGCCCCTGCTCATTCGGTCATGGTAAGCACTGCCTTGCCGCTGATGCTGCGTTGCCGCAGCGCGTCGAGGGCCTGGCCGACGTCCCGCCACGGCACGGTGAGGACTACGCGCGTTTCGAGCCGGCCGGCTGCGATCAGCGCGAGCAGCGAGGCGATGTCGGCGCCAACCTCCGGACCGGAAGCGTAGTAGGCGAAGGTCTGCAGCCGCGCACCTTCGTGCCCCGGAACGAACTGGCGGAAGCCGATGGGCGTGAGTTCGCCGCTGCTAGAGCCGAACATGACGACGCTCCCGCCGGGCGCGATCCGTTCGATCGCGTGGGCGAGGCTATCGCCGCCCACCGATTCGGTGATCAGCGAGAACAGTCCTTCGGCCAGCTCGATCGTTTCGACGACCCGCTCGGCTCCGAGGCCGCGGAGATCGTCGGCATGCCGGGGGGCGGCGACCGCCACCACCGACGCGCCCTGCTGGCGGGCGATCTGGATCTGGAAACGGCCGACCGCGCCGCTTGCGCCGGTAATCAGGACCCGCTGGCCGGCCAGGTCGCCGCCGCGCAGGGTCCGCAGCGCGGTCGTGCCCGCGACCGGAACAGTGGCGGCGGCGACGAAGCTGACGTCGTCCGGCAGGACGGCGAGGTGGTCGGTCGGAACGGCGACCCGTTCGGCCCACCCGGCCTCGTCGACCAGAGCCGCAACCCGGGTGCCGACGGCCGCCCCGGAGCCGTCGGCCGCGGCGCGCTCGACAGTTCCGGCGACTTCCTGGCCAGGCACCCAGCCGTTCGGACGGATGTTGAGCAGGCGCAGTTCGCCGCGGTTCAGCGAGACTGCCCGGACCGAGACCAGCGCCTCATGCGGGGCGGGCTCGGGCTCACCAAGCTCGGCGAGCCGCAACCCGGTGGCGCTGTCGGAAGATGTGACCAAGGCGAGCATTGGTATCGTCCCTTCTTGCTGCGTGGCGGACGCCAGCCTGTTTTCGGGCGCCGGGCTTGTTGGTCCGACGTTCAGAACGCAAGCAGGGCATGACTAGATGGAAGCCCGCCTGTCGGCTTCTGAGTTACTCATCGTTAAACTATCGACTTTCCTGCTTGAGTAATTTAGATATCTTGGCAGTCGATCGCTAAAATCAGTCAATATGAGACAGCCTCTCCGCTACCCCTGGCCTTTCGATCCGGATGATGTCCTCGCCCCGGCAATCGCCGTGCGCGTCGACGTTACCGAAACCAGGGCGGAGGTGCCGGACCACCACCACCGCAAAGGGCAACTCGTCTTCGCGCTGGGCGGTGGCGTCACATGTCGCGTCCCCAGCGGCCTGTGGATCGTGCCGCCGCATTGCGCGGTGTGGATTCCCGGCGACATGGAGCACAGCAATATCGCGACCGCCAATGCCCGGATTTTCTTCGTCTATATCGAACCGGGAGCTACCGACCTGCCGGACCGGTGCTGCACGCTTTCGATCTCGCCGTTGCTGCGCGAGCTCATCATCGAGCTGACGGATCGCGGTGAGGACGATGACGCCAGCGGCGAGCTCCTGACCAGCGTCCTACTATCCGAACTGCCGCGCATGCCTGTCCAGCAGCTACATTTGCCGATCTCGTCCGAGCCGCGCTTGAGGCGCATCGCGGCGGCGTTGGCGCAAGATCCTGCCGATCGCAGCACCCTGGCGGAATGGGCCAGTCGCGTCGCGCTCAGCGAGAGCAGTCTCGCACGTCTCGTGGTGAAAGAGACAGGGCTGACCTTCGGGCGCTGGCGCCAGCAACTGCACCTGATCGTCGCGATGCGCGAGCTGGCCTCCGGCGCCAGCGTGCAGCAGGTTTCGGCCGATCTCGGTTACGAATCGGTCACTGCCTTCATCACCATGTTCAAGAAAGCGCTTGGCAAGCCGCCGGCAAAGTATCTCAGCAGTGTCGCGCAAAACGGCGGTTCTGCGTTTGTCGCCTGAACCCGCACGCGGTCAACACTCGGACTTCAACTGTCACTGCTCCTCGGCATACAGCAGCCGCGTCTTTGCCTCGGAGGTCGGCAACAGGCTGCGCTGGATCAGCGCCTCTACGTGGTCGTTGCGCTGGCGCGCGCTGTCGGCGCCCATCACCACGATGATCAGCCTGTGCCCGTCCGCATTATAGGAGGTGACGATGTTGAAGCCCGAAGCCCTGATGTAGCCGGTCTTGATGCCGTCGACGCCGCGCACCCGGCCGAGCATGTCGTTGTGGCCGCGCACCAGCCTGCCGCGGAACATGAAGTCGCTTTCTGAGAAATAGTGGAAATGCTGCGGGAAGCGGGCGTGCAGCGCCATGCCGAGCACCGCCATGTCGCGCGCGCTGGTGTGCTGGTCGCCGTCCGGCAGGCCCGAGGCGTTGCGGAAAACGGTGCTGCTCATGCCGATCTGGCGCGCCTTGGCGGTCATCATGCCGGCGAACGCCTCTTCGCTGCCGCCGAGATATTCGGCAATTGCGACCGCCACGTCATTGGCCGATTTGACGACGATGGCGCGAATCGCCGAATCGACGTCGATGGTCTCGCCGCGCCTGAACCGCAGCTTGGTCGGCGGCTGCCGGGCGGCGTTGTCCGACACCGGGATTTGCGTCTCCTTGCTGATGCGGCCCTGGTCCAGCGCCTCGAACAGGAGGTAGAGCGTCATCATCTTGGTCAGTGACGCCGGATAACGCGGCGCCGTCGAATTGACCTCAAACAGCGTCTTGCCGGTGCCGGCATCGATGACCATGGCGGCATATTTCTGCGGCGGCGCCGGTACCGCCAGCACGCTGTCGGGCGGCGTGACAGTCGTGCAGCCGGCAGCAAACAACAGCAGCGCCAGCACAGCGACGCATTTGTGGATGGACGAAAAGAACCGGAAGGCGGACAAGTCAGTTCCGAAGGCAGGCAGTTTCTGAGACGAGGCGAAGCTATCTTAACGCAAAGGCACAGTCCATTTGGTTAATATCGGTCTGGCCCTCGAACGGTGCCCTGTCCACAGGCCGACGTGGCGCCGCCTGATGTGAATTGCCGGCCACCGCGCTTGCGCAACCGGCGGCGAGTGGGCTTTGCTGGCGCCGGCAGAATCGGTAGGTGCACATGGATGCGGTCACGATCACGGCAAAGGGCATTTCGGTATCGGTCGATCTTGCCGTCGGCCATCTCGCCGACATGGCGGTCGATATCGATGGCCATCGGCTGAAGCCGCTGCATCGCGCACCCTGGGTCGGCGAGCCGCGCGAGATGCTGCCGAAAGACCTGCCTGAAGGGACGGTCCACCTGTCCGGCGATTTCCTCTGCGCGCCGTTCTCGATCAGCGACGTCGAAGCGGCACCTTTGCATGGCTGGCCGGCAAATAGTCGCTGGGACGTCGTCGACAGCGCGGCAACGGCCGACGGCTGGCGCGCCGTCTTCCGCCTGCAGCGCCCGGTCATGGGCGCAACCGTCGACAAGATCCTGACCTTGCGCGACGATCATCCCTTTCTCTATCAGGAGCAAGTCTTTTCCGGCGGCGCCGGCGCCATTCCCGTCGCCCACCATCCGATGACGGTAATGACGGCCGGCGGCAGGCTGGCCTTCTCGCCGAAGCGCTTTGCCGCGACGCCCAACGAGGCGCCGGAGCCCAATCCCGCCCGCGGCCGCTCTTTGCTCGCCTACCCGGCACGGAGCGCCGACCTGACGCGCTTTCCCGCCGCCGACGGCGGCACGATTGACCTGACCACCTATCGCATGGACCAGCTGCGTGAGGACTTCGTGACGCTGGTCGAGGCCGATCATGGCGGGCCGGGCTGGACCGCGCTGGCGCGCCAGGCGGAAGCCGATCTCGTGCTGGTGCTGAAGAACCCGGCCGAACTGCCGGTCACCATGCTGTGGGTCAGCAATGGCGGGCGCGATTATGCGCCATGGAGCGGCCGCCACCGCGGCGTGCTCGGCATCGAGGACGGCCGCACGGCCGTCGGCCACGCCGCATCGCTCGGCGACAATTGGCTGAAGCATGAAGGCGTGGCGACCGCCTTTGCCCTTTCCGAAGGACGCCGCTTTTCGTTCCGCCATGTCATCGGCGCACTGCCATGGCCATCCGGCGAGCCGCCGCACGACGTCACGACCTCGCCGGGCCGCATGCGCATCCTGGCGGCTGACGGTGCCGTGCGCGACATCGCCTTCGACAGCGATTTCCTGCGGACCGGTCAATCCAGGCCCGATTGAAGGCTTGGCACAATCCGGCGTTTGAAATTTTCGAAAACTGCCGCCAAAATGCGCCAGAACCACCGTAAGGGGGCCAATGTCAGAAATCGCCCATATCGCTGCTGCCATTTTCAAGCGCGCCAAGGCGCCGCGCTTCATCGTTGCCATTGCCGGTCCGCCCGGCGCCGGCAAGTCGACATTGTCGGCAGGCTTGCACGACCTGCTGCCGGAAGGCACGGCGGAAGTCGTGCCGATGGATGGCTTCCATTACGATGACGCCGTTCTCGATCGACGCGGCCTTCGCGCGCGAAAAGGTGCTCCGGAAACCTTTGATTTTGCCGGCTTCGAAGCGCTGCTGAAGCGCATCCGCGCCGGCGAGCCGGATATCGCCATCCCGGTCTTCGACCGCAGCATGGAGCTGTCGCGCGCCGCCGCTGCGATTGTCGCCGCCGACACCAAATTCATTCTGGTCGAAGGCAATTATCTGCTGCTCGACGAGGAACCCTGGACGCGGCTGGCGCCGCTGTTCGACTTCTCGATCTTCGTCGATGTGCCGCGCGCCGAGCTCGAGCGCCGACTGCTGGCGCGATGGCACGAGCACGGCCGGTCCGACGAGGATGCGCGCGCCTGGATCGCCTCTAACGATATGCCGAACATCGACCGCGTGCTTGCCCGTCGGCGGCCCGCCGACCTGGTGGTCGGCGACCTGGCCTGACTTGCAAGGAACCGCCCGGCCGGAACCTTGACAGTTTCAGGCCGTTATCCCGGATACGGCAATTGTGCCCATGAGGGAACCGTTCGATGGAAACCATGGCAAGAAAGCCTGCGCCCGCCAAGGGCAGGGCAACACGATCAAAAGCCACTCGAGCAAAAACCAGCGCCGGCCCGGCAGCGGCGGCCCGCTCCAAGGATGCGGCAAAGCCCAGCTTTGGCAAGGCGGCGCCGAAAAAGGTGATGCCTGCCGCGACCAAAGCCGCTGCACCCAAGCCCAAAAGATCGGCAAGCAGCAGAGGATCGATCGCAGGCAGCGCAATGCGCACTGTTAAAGCAACGGCCAATGTCGCCGCCGGTGCCGTGCTTGCCACCGCCAAAGGTGCGGCGTCGCTTGCTGCTTCCGTAGTCGGCAAGGGCGGCTCAAAACCCCGGACCAAGGCAAAATAGCCGAGCGGAATCGATGTAAGATCAGCTTCTGGCCGGAATGGTGAGGCCCCTCTGCACCGCCGGCCGGGCGAGGCCACGCTCCAGCCATGCGCCCACGCTGGGGAAATCGTCGAAACCGACGAGTTCCCGCGCCTCGTAGAAGCCGATCAGATTGCGCACCCACCCAAGCATCGAAATATCGGCGATGGTGTAATCGTCGCCCATGATCCAGCTGCGGCCCTTGAGCCTCGTTTCGAGGACGCCGATCAGCCGTCGCGACTCGTCGCGATAACGTTCCAGCGGGCGCTTGTCGGCGATTTCGCGCCCAGCGAATTTGTGGAAGAATCCGACTTGGCCGAACATCGGCCCGATCGAAGCCATCTGGAAGAACACCCACTGGATCGTCTCATAACGCAGCGTCGCGTCTGCCGGCACCAGCTTGCCGGTCTTGTCGCTGAGGTAAAGCAGGATGGCGCCGGATTCGAACAAGCCGATCGGCTTGCCGCTCGGGCCGTCCGGATCGATCATCGCCGGTATCTTGCCGTTCGGGTTCAAAGACAGGAATTCCGGGGTCCAGCTCTCGTTCTTGCCGAGATCGACGGCATGCGGCTCGTAAGGCAGGCCAAGTTCCTCCAGCGCGATCGATATCTTCACCCCGTTCGGCGTCGGAAACGAATAAAGCTGGATGCGGTCGGGGTGGCTCGCCGGCCAGCGCCTGGCAATCGGAAACGCGGACAGATCGGTCATCGAAACTCCTGGTAGGGGACCGCGCCGAGCGGCACGGTCATGGCAGGTCGCAGAGAATTAGGCGCGACGCCTGGCGCGATCAATATGCGCATGGAAAGTTTCGCCGGCCCCGGTGAAGGACCCGCAAGGGGTGCGGTCACACGGCCTTGACCGCCAGCACCGCATTGGTGCCGCCGAAGGCGAAGCTGTTGCTGATCGCGGTGCGCACGGTGCGTTCGCGCGCCACGTTCGGCGTGATGTCGAGATCGCAGTCGGCGTCGGCTTCCCGATAATTGGCGGTCGGCGGCACGATGCCTTCGCGGATCGCCATCACGCAGGCGATCATTTCCAGCGCGCCGGAGGCGCCGAGGCAGTGGGCGTGCATCGATTTGGTCGAGGACACCGAAAGCTTGTAGGCATGGCCGCCGAACACGCGTTTGATCGCCGCCGTCTCGATCTGATCGTTGGCCTTGGTGCCGGTGCCATGCGCGTTGAGATAGTCGACGTCCTCGGGATTGAGCCCGGCATCGACGAGGCAGAAGCGCATCGCCGCCTCAGGCCCTTCGATGGTTGGCGCGACGATATCGGAGGCGTCGGCGGAAAGGCCGACGCCGGCGATTTCGGCAAGGATGGCGGCGCCGCGCGCCATGGCATGCTCATATGTTTCCAGCACCACCATGCCGGCGCCTTCGCCGAGCACGAGCCCCTGGCGGTCGGCCGAAAACGGCCGGCAGGTGTCCGGCGACAGTACCCGCAGGGCCTCCCAGCCCTTGAGGATGCCCCAGACCAGCGGCGCATCGGTGCCGCCGGCGACCATGACGTCGGCCCGGCCGAGCCTGATCTGATCGACCGCCGAGGCAATGGCGTGGTTGGATGACGAGCAGGCAGAGGTGATGCCGAACACCGGCCCGCGCAGACCAAGATTCATGCTGACATGGCCGGCTGCAGCGCCCGGCATTACTTTCGGGACGGTGAAGATGCCGGCGCGGTTCTTGCCTTCGAGCAGGATGGCGCGATAGTTCTCTTCGATTGCCTCCCAGCCGCAGACGCCGACGCCGACGATGGTGCCCATCCGGTAGGTGTTGGCCGCGTGCGGGTTCAATCCCGCCTGCTGTGCCGCCTCCCGCGCGGCGATCGTCGCCAGAAGGCTGAAGCGGTCCATCGACACGACCTGCTTGCGGTCGATGCCGTGCTCGGGAAGCGCCTTGATTTCGCAGCCGACCTTGACCTTCAGATCATGCAGCAGCGGATTGTCGATCGCGCCGATTGCCGAACGGCCGGCGCGCATTTCATTCCAGATTGCCGGTGCATTGGTGCCGAGCCCGCATAATCCGCCGATGCCCGTGATGACGACGCGCTTGTGCATTCAGTCAGGCTTTTTTCGCGATCAGCGCGCGAACCGCCTCGACCATGTCGCCGACATTCTTCAGATTGCTCCAGGCATCGACAGTGTTCATCTCGATTTCGATGCCATACTCTTCCTCGAGATCGAAGATGATCTCCGTCAGTTCCAGCGAATGGATGCCAAGGGCGGTCAGTTCGGTACTGGTGGTGATTTCCTCGCCGCCCGGCTCGGCATGAGCCTTGATCTTGGCGATGATATCGTTTGCCAGCTGGTCAGCCATTCGGTTTCTTCCCCAACTCTGTCGTTTCCCGACGCCAACTGATCAGCGCCCCTTTTGTCCTCGATTACGTCGTCATCGTCGCCTTTTACCCCCGCCAGGCGCCGGTGACCGTACCAAGGTGGCTCCCTCTATAGAAACCGAAACGCTGTCAAGCAACAAGCTATATATCGACAAAGCCGCCGCAGTGCTTAACGTTGGTGTCGTGGATACGATCGCATATAGCTTGACTTCAGTGCCGCCGGCCCAGCGTGTTGCCGGCGTCGCGCGGCTTGGCTGCGACTGGAACGGAGGCCGCACGCGTCTTCGGCGTCTGTACCAGGACGGTTCGGCCAAGATCCGCATGCCGGCGGTCTCGGCCGATCCGCTCGAAGCCGTCCTGATCAACACCGCCGGTGGGCTGACCGGTGGCGACCGTCTCGCCTGGGAGGTCGATGTCGGTGCCGGCGCCTCCGCAATCATAACAACGCAGGCCTGCGAGAAAATCTATCGCGCCGCATCCGACCGCGCCGAAGTGCGGGTGCAGCTGACTGTCGGGGAAGACGGCCACATTGCCTGGCTGCCACAGGAAACCATCGTCTTCGACCGCTCGGCCTTTGCCCGCAGCCTTGACGTGGAGCTTGCCACCGGAGCCGAGGCGCTGATCCTGGAGGCTACCGTCTTCGGCCGCCTGGCCATGGGTGAACGGGCTTCGCAAGGCCATTTCCACGACCGCTGGCGCGTCCGCCAGGACGGGGCGCTGGTCCATGCAGAGGAGTTCCGCATCGGGCCGGACATTGCGGCCACCTTGAACCGTCCCGCAGCGGCCGGCGGTGCCGTCGCCGTGGCGACGCTGCTGATGGTGTCGCCACGGGCAGAGGCTTTGCTCGAGCCGGCCCGGGGCATAGTCGGCGGCCAGGGCGGCGTCAGTTTCTGGAGCGTGCGGAAATCTGGCAAGCTTCTTGCGAGGCTGTTCGCCGAGGACGGGTACCAGCTCCGCAAGCGGCTGGTGCCGCTTGTCGAATTGCTCAACGGACGGGCGGGCCTGCCCAAATTATGGTCACTCTGATTTCGATTGCGCCACCGCAGGAAAAAGCATGAATCTGACGCCGAGGGAGAAAGACAAGCTGCTGATCGCCATGGCGGCGATCGTGGCCCGCAAGCGGCTCGAACGCGGCGTCAAGCTCAATCATCCGGAAGCGATCGCGCTGATCACCGATTTCGTCGTCGAGGGTGCCCGCGACGGCCGCGCGGTCGCCGAGCTGATGGAGGCCGGCGCCCATGTCGTCACCCGGGCCCAGGTGATGGAAGGCATTGCAGAAATGATCCACGATGTGCAGGTCGAGGCGACGTTTCCAGACGGCACCAAGCTGGTGACCGTGCACGAGCCGATCAGATAACACCGCCAAGGAGAGGAAAATGCTTGAGCTGCGTCCCAACTGCGAGTGCTGCGACAAGGATCTGCCGCCCGATGCGACGGATGCGGTGATCTGCACCTTCGAATGCACCTTTTGCGCCGACTGCGCACAAAACGTGCTCGGCGGCGCCTGTCCGAATTGCGGCGGCAACTTCTCGGCCCGCCCGATCCGTCCGGCAGCGCTGCTGAAGAAATATCCGGCCTCAACCAAGCGCGTCCTCAAGGCAGAGGGCTGCGCTCCGGCCCGCAAGGCGGCGTGAGAGGTACTCGAAGATGGAAGGTACGCCGATGATCCCCGCTACGATGAAACGCTCAACGCTGTCGGCGGTCCTGCTGCTGGCGGCAGCAATGCCAGCCTATGCCCATGTCGGCATCGGCACGGTTTCGTCCTTCACCGCCGGCTTCTCCCACCCGCTCTCCGGCCTCGATCACATGACGGCGATGATTGCCGTCGGGCTATGGGCCGCGCTCAAGGGCGACAAAGCGATCTGGGCATGGCCGCTGGCCTTCGTAAGCGTCATGCTGGCCGGCGGCGTGCTCGGCATGCTGCATGTGCCGATGCCTTTCGTCGAGCCGGCGATACTGGCGTCCGTCGTGGCAATCGGGCTGCTGGTTGCGCTCGCCGTCGATCTTCCTGTCTCGGCCGGCGTCGCCGTCATCGGCCTGTTCGCGCTGTTCCACGGCTATGCCCATGGCACCGAGGTGCCCGAGAATGTCGGCGGACTCGGCTATATGGCGGGCTTTGCCGTTGCCACGGCACTGCTCCACGCCGTCGGCATCGCGGCCGGTCTCGGCCTCGGCTGGCGCTTCCGCGGGCTTGCCCGCGCCGCTGGCGCCGCTTGTGCCGCGATTGGCGCCGGCCTCGCTTTCGGCGTCGTGTGAGGCCGCGATGATCCCCGGCGAAATCATCACGGCAAGCGGCGAGATCGAACTGAACAAGGGTCTGGCGACGGTCACCTTGAAGGTAGCCAACAGCGGCGACCGGCCGATCCAGGTAGGCAGCCATTATCATTTCTTCGAGACCAATGAGGGACTGAGATTCGATCGCGACAAGTCCCGCGGCATGCGCCTCGACATCGCTGCCGGCACCGCCATGCGCTTCGAGCCCGGCCAAGAGCGCGACGTTACCCTGGTGCCGTTCGGCGGCAAGCGCGAGGTCTACGGATTTCAGCAGAAGATCATGGGCGCGCTGTGAGATCGAAGGCGTCGAGCAGTTTCGGCTCAGCCGGGCGGCTTGGCCGCCGCATAGATGACGACCTTTCCCGGATCGTCGAATTCCACCGCCAGAACGTCCTCGGTTTGCACTCGCCGCGAATCGATGGCGTTGAACAGCAATGCGTTCGCCTCGATCTCCTTGCGCAGCTCGGCGATGTCGTCCCGATGTTGCCTGACCTTGTTTTCGATCGCCGGCGGCGGGCCGCCTTCGGTGCGCGCGGCATCGGTAAGAAACACGATATCGACCTTGTCGAGCTTGGATGTCTTGCGCACGGCGGCGATATTTTCACGCGTGCGGTCGATCGCCGAACTGACCTTGCCGGCTTCCGCATTTGTCTGGGTCTCTTCCTGGCCGACCTCCGAGCCGACGATCCGGTTGACGGTCTCGGCGCTGTCGAGGCTCTGCGCGTTCAGCGCGGCGTGCGGAATGCTGGCTGCCAGAAACGCGGTCGCGGCAATCCCATGCAGCCATCTGGTGTCGGAGAAGGTGGTGATCGCCATCGCTCGTTCTCAGGGTCCTTTTCGAGGCTCGTGTCAGGGCGACAGGACCGAAACGTAACGTCCCCCGTGAAGGTTCCCTTTGCGATGCGGCGGGCTGGCCGGGCGCCGGCCCGCCGCCTCGTCTCGTCAGCTCGCTTTCTTGGTGATCAGCGTCAGCGCGCCATTGGTGCTCATGCTGGCGGCGATCACCTGCGCCGAGGTGAGCCCCTTGGCTTCGAGCGCGGATTTGACCTGCGGTGTCGCGTCGATCGAGCCGCGCAGTTTCTGCAGGTCGGCATCGCTGCGCTTGGCGATCACCTCGTTGACCTTGGCTTGAGTGTCCGCGGGCAGATCCTTGATATCGACGACGTTGATCGCCTGGATGGTGGGCGCCTGCGGCTGCGCCCCGGGCGCGGCAGGAGCAGGCGCAGCCGGCGCCGGACTGGGCTGCTGCGCAGGCTGTTGCTGGGCGCTGGCGGCGGTTGCGAGCACCAGCGTGGCGGCGGCTGCCAGAAGGGTCGTTTTGCGCATGGATGTTCCTTTCCATCGATTGGCAAATGGTCGTTTTGGGGTGGCCCGGCCACCTCAAACGCTAAATGGGATCGGAAAGTGTCGCTCAGCGGGTCATTGCGTGACCATAGGATGGCGGCAATGTGGGGCCCGGCTTCGACAAGCGGTATTTCCGGGCTGTATTTCGGGAGCAATTGCTGATGGCTAAAATCACCCGCGCCGCCTACGCGCAGATGTACGGCCCGACCGTCGGCGACAAGGTCCGGCTCGCCGACACCGAGCTGTTCATCGAGGTCGAAAGGGATCTCACTCTTCACGGCGAGGAGGTGAAGTTCGGCGGCGGCAAGGTCATCCGCGACGGCATGGGCCAGAGCCAGGTGTCGCGCGCGCAAGGCGCGGTCGACACCGTCATCACCAATGCGTTGGTCGTCGATGCCACCGCCGGTATCGTCAAGGCAGATATCGGCCTCAGGGACGGCCGTATCGCCGCGATCGGCAAGGCCGGCAATCCGGATACCCAAGGCGGCGTCACCATCATCATCGGTCCCGGCACCGAGATCATCGCCGGCGAGGGGAAGATCCTGACCGCCGGCGGCTTCGACGCGCATATCCATTTCATCTGCCCGCAGCAGATCGAGGAAGCGCTGATGTCGGGCATCACCACCATGCTCGGCGGCGGCACCGGCCCGGCGCACGGCACGCTGGCCACCACCTGCACGCCTGGGCCGTGGCATCTGGCGCGCATGATCCAGTCTTTCGACGCCTTCCCGATGAATATCGGCCTGTCGGGCAAGGGCAACGCGTCGCTGCCTGCCGCGCTCGAGGAGATGGTGCTCGCCGGCGCCTGCTCGCTGAAGCTGCACGAGGACTGGGGCACGACGCCGGCTGCAATCGACTGCTGCCTGTCGGTCGCCGACGATTACGACGTGCAGGTGATGATCCACACCGACACGCTGAACGAGTCCGGCTTCGTCGAAAACACGGTCGCGGCGATCAAGGGCCGCACCATCCATGCCTTCCACACCGAAGGCGCCGGCGGCGGCCACGCGCCTGATATCATCAAGGTCTGCGGCCTGCCTAACGTCATTCCGTCCTCGACCAACCCGACACGCCCCTACACGATCAACACGCTGGCCGAACACCTCGACATGCTGATGGTCTGTCACCATCTGTCGCCGTCGATCCCCGAAGATATCGCCTTTGCCGAAAGCCGCATCCGCAAGGAAACCATCGCCGCCGAAGACATTCTGCACGACATCGGCGCCTTCTCGATCATCTCGTCGGACAGCCAGGCCATGGGCCGTGTCGGCGAAGTGGCGATCCGCTGCTGGCAGACCGCCGACAAGATGAAGCGCCAGCGCGGTTCGCTGCCGCAGGAGACCGGCGACAACGACAATTTCCGCGTCCGCCGCTACATCGCCAAATACACCATCAATCCGGCCATCGCGCATGGCCTGTCGAAGGACATCGGCTCGGTGGCGGTGGGAAAACGCGCCGACCTCGTGCTGTGGAATCCGGCCTTTTTCGGCGTCAAGCCGGACATGGTGCTGATCGGCGGCATGATCGCCGCCGCCCCGATGGGCGATCCCAACGCCTCGATCCCGACGCCGCAGCCGATGCATTACCGGCCGATGTTCGGGGCCTACGGCAAGGCGATGACCAATTCGTCGGTGACCTTCGTTTCGAAGGCCGCGCTCGACGCAGGCCTGCGCGGCAGGCTCGGCGTCGACAAGCAGATGGTCGCGGTCGAAAACACCCGCGGCGGCATCGGCAAGCATTCGATGGTGCTCAATGACGCCACGCCGCATGTCGAGGTCGACCCCGAAACCTATGAGGTCCGCGCCGACGGCGAACTCCTGACCTGCGAGCCGGCTTCCGTGCTGCCGATGGCGCAACGCTACTTCCTGTTCTGAACCATAGGCGTTAGAACGACCGATGTAGAACATGCCGCGCCAGGCTTATGGACCCGCAACTCCCCTACGCCCACGACATTTTCCCGCATATCCGCATCGTCCTGGGCATGGTGATCGGCCTCGGCGTCACCCGCCTGCTGTCGGGGGTCGCCCGCATCGTCCAGCATCCCGGCCAATACCGGCTCTATCCCGTGCACCTCGCCTGGGTTGCGTCGGTGCTTTTAATGCTGGTGCATTTCTGGTGGTGGGAGTTCGGCCTGTTCCAGATCGAGAATTGGACCTTCGGCAAATACCTGTTCATCATCTTCTACGCCGTCACGCTGTTCCTGCTCTGCGCGCTGCTGTTTCCGGATTCGATGCTGGACTACACCAGCTATGAGGATTTCTTTTATTCGCGCCGGGCCTGGTTCTTCGGCCTGCTGGCGGCGACCTATCTGCTCGACGTGATCGATACGCTGCTGAAAGGGCCGGAGCATTTCGCCCATTTTGGCGTCGAATATCTGATCCGCACGCCGGTTTTCGTCGCGCTTTGCGTCATTGCGATCCTGCTGCGCGACCGCCGCTTTCACATCGCCTTTGTCGCCGGCGCGCTCGTCTATCAGATATCGTTCATCCTGCGGCTCTTCGACACGATCGTCTGAGCCCCATTGGGGCGGCGGACGCGATAGGCTAGGCTTTTTGGGAGAGGCAGTTTTTACATGAAGCTCGATATTCGCACCGACTTCACCAAATTCCCGCGCGCCGTCTCCGTCCTGGCCGCAGGCGAAGCCGGAACCACCACGCCATACGACAGTGCGGTGCTTGCCCATGACGAGCGGCATCTGCGCCGTCGCGCCATCGAAACGGCCCGTAGCGACAAGGTGCTGGTCGACCTGCCCGAACCGGTGACCTTGAACCATAGTGACCGGCTGGTGCTGGAGGATGGCCGCCACATCGAGATCGTCGCGGCCGAGGAGCCGCTCTACGACGTCCGGGCCAGCGACCCTGTCCATCTGGCAGAGCTTGCCTGGCACATCGGCAACCGCCATCTCGCAGCCGCCATCGAAGCTGGGCGTATCCTCATTCTGCGCGACCATGTCATCAAGGCGATGCTGGAGGGATTGGGCGCCACGGTGAGCGACGTCTCCGAGCCGTTCAAGCCGGTGCGCGGCGCCTATTCCGGGCATGGCGGCCACGGCCACGCTCATGCCGAGGCGCATGCGCACAGCCACGCCGAAGCGCATTCCCATGGCCATAGCGAATCGCATTCCCACAGCCATTCGCATGACCATGACCATGACTGACCAGCCTTCCAACGTTGCCCAGCCTTCCAATATTGCTTTGTTGCGGCTGATGGCGTGGCTGTCGCCTTCCTTCCCGGTCGGCGGCTTTTCCTACAGCCATGGTCTCGAGCAAGCCGTGCATGCCGGGCTGGTTGCCGACAGCAAAGAGCTCGCCGCGTGGCTGGAAACGCTGGTCGAGATGGGTTCGGGCTGGAATGATGCGGTGCTGTTTGCCGAAAGCTGGCGCAGGGCGCGCGAAACCGGCGATCTCGATGAAATCGTCGCCCTTGCCGAAGCTCTGGCAGGCTCGCGCGAGCGCCATGCCGAGACCATGCTGCAGGGCGCTGCTTTCCTGAAGGCGGCCTTCGCCTGGCCGTGCCAAGTGCTGGATCGCCTGCCGGCCGAATGCGCCTATTGCGTTGCCGTCGGCGCCGTTGCCGGCGATCACGGCATTGCGCTGCGGGACGCCCTGGCGGCCTTTCTGCAGGCCTTCTTCTCCAATCTCGTCCAGGCTGCGATCCGGCTTGGCATCGTTGGCCAGAGTGCCGCGATGACGCTACTGGCCGCCTTCGAACCGCTTGCCCTGGCGACGGCCGACCGCGCTGCCGGCTCGACCCTCGATGATCTCGGCGGCTGCGCTTTCATCTCCGACGTCACGGCGATGAAGCACGAGGCCCAGTATTCGCGGCTGTTCCGCTCATGATCGTCCTCGCTTTCGCGCTCTCGCTGGTCCTGCTGCTGATCACCACGCTGCATGTTTATTGGGGCATTGGCGGCATCCGGCCGGGCAGGGACGCTGCCTCCTGCGCCCGCGCGGTGGTCGGCTTCCGTGGCGTCGACGAAATGCCGGCGCCCTTCGCCAGCTTCGCCGTCGCCGCCTGCCTCGGCCTGGCGACGCTGTGGCCGATGGCGCTCGAAGGCGTGTTTGCCACGCCCTTTCCCAAGGCCGGGCTCGCCGCCACAGCGCTGCTCATCGCACTGGTCTTCCTGGCGCGCGGCATTGCCGGCTTCACGCCTTGGTGGCGCCGGCTGGCGCCCGAACAGCCTTTCGCGCGGCTTGATGTCAGCTACTATTCGCCGCTCTGTCTGTTGATCGGGCTCGGCTTCGCCATTCTTGCCATCACGGAGTTCCCTAGATGACACAAGCCAACGGTCCTCTTCGCATCGGCATCGGCGGCCCGGTCGGCTCCGGCAAGACGACGCTCACCGAAAAGCTTTGCAAGGCGCTGCGCGACGAGTTTTCCATCGCCGTCGTCACCAACGACATCTACACCAAGGAAGATGCCATGATGCTGGCCCGGCTTCAGGCGCTGCCCGAGGATCGCATCATCGGCGTCGAGACCGGCGGCTGCCCGCACACCGCCATCCGCGAGGACGCCTCGATCAATCTGCAGGCGATCGCCGAAATGACCAGAAAATTCCCGGATCTCGACATCGTCTTCATCGAATCGGGCGGCGACAACCTAGCCGCCACCTTCTCGCCGGACCTTGCCGACCTGACGCTCTATGTCATCTCGGTTTGCCAGGGCGAGGAGATCCCGCGCAAGGGCGGCCCGGCAATCACGCGGTCGGATTTCCTGGTCATCAACAAGAGCGACCTTGCGCCCTATGTGAACGTCAATCTCGACGTGATGGAAAGCGACGCTGCCCGCATGCGCGGCAAACGGCCGTTTGGCTTCACCGACCTGTCGCGCGGCAAAGGGCTTCAGGAGGTGATAGATTTCATCGTCGAGTATGGCGGGCTGAGAGCCGGCACTGCCACCAGCACGGCGGCATAGCAATCGCGTTCGCCTGCACCAAACGAAACCGGTTGCGCGCGTTCCAGTCGCGCGGCATCCTCGCCTCTTTCACGGAGGTTACGATGAGCATCGCCCGCCTGCAGAAGGAAGTGCTGACCAACCTGCCGTTCTATGAGGAGCGCGTCGATCTGGCTTGCGCCTTCCGCTGGACGGCGCGGCTCAACATGCACGAGGCGGTGGCCAATCATTTTTCGCTGGCGGTCAACGACGATGGCTCGCAATTCCTGATGAACCCCAACCAGGTGCATTTCTCGCGCATCAAGGCGAGCGATCTGCTTCTGATCGACGCCAATGATCCCGACACGCTGGTCGGCCCGAATGCGCCCGACCCGACGGCGTGGGGCCTGCATGGTGCCATCCATCGCAACGTGCGTCATGCACGCTGCGTCATGCATGTCCACTCGATCCACGCCACCGTGCTTGCCTCGCTCGCCGACTCGACGTTGCCGCCGATCGACCAGAACTCGGCGATCTTCTTCAACCGCCATGTCGTCGACGCTCATTATGGCGGGCTGGCCTTCGAGGAAGAGGGCGAGCGCTGCTCCCAGCTTCTTGTCGACCCGAAGGTCAAGGTGATGATGATGGGCAACCATGGCGTGCTGGTCATCGGCGACAGCGTCGCCGACACCTTCAACCGCATGTTCTATTTCGAGCGCGCCGCCGAAACCTATATCAAGGCGCTGTGGACCGGCCGGCCGCTGCGGGTACTGTCGGATGAGATCGCGGAGAAAGCGGCAAGGGAACAGGAAGACTATCCCGGCCAGGCCGAGCGCCACCTTTCCGAACTGAAGGCGATCCTCGACGAGCAGGAGCCTGCCTACCGGAGTTGAGCGCGGTCCCGCCGGGCCTGGCTTAAAGCCCGAGTTCGGCCCGCAATTCGCCGGCGCTGTTGATGACAATCGCCCCCGGCGGCCCCTCCATGGGCACCTCTGGCCAGAAAATCGTCTTCATTCCAGCTGCCAGCCCCGCCGTGGCGCCGGTCACGCTGTCGTCGACCGCCACGGCCTCGGCGGGATCGACGTCGGCCAACCAGGCGGCGCGCAGGAAAGGTTCGGCATGCGGCTTGCCTTCACGCACGTCGTTGCGGCTGACCGTCTTCATGCCGGGATATACGAGGCCTACGGCGCGCAGATTGGCATCGACGATCAGCCTGTCCGAGTTGGACACCACCGCTTGCGGCACGCCAAGCGCGAGCATCTCATTGAAAATCTCGATCGCGCCGGTGCGTGGCGTCAGCGTTTCGGCCATCGGCAGATAGTGATCGTATTTGCGCACGATCCAGTCGTCGAAAGGCAGGTCGAGGCCGAACTCGTCGCGCAGCATTTCGTAGACCGGCCATGCGGCGATGCCGAGCACGCGCTCATGCAGGTCGGCCGGCGGCGCGATGCCGACGCTGTGCAGCGCCGCAATCAGCGCCGCCTCGTGCAGCGGCTCGCTGTCGACCAGCGTGCCGTCCATATCCCAGAAAACCGCTTTCGGCGTCATGCAAGGCTCCATTCTCAAAAAATTCCTTAAAGCGTTTAGCGCGCGAGATAAACCGCCGCGTCCCCCGCTAATGCATGTCGCGCAAAGTGTGCAGCGGTTTTGCAATGACGACATGCATAAAAAGGAACCTAAAACGCGTCGCATGAGGCCGATCGAACGCAACGCGCTTTAGAACCGGGATTGGTGCGACCTCGACAGTCTTGCTGTTGCAACGAGACTGGTCGACCTGTCACTTCGCTCCAAACACCCAAGTTTCATCACTAAGCAATTGCTCTTACAATAGGCAATTGCGCGCAAGTTCATTCCCTGCGAAACTACTGCGCTCCGCCTCTTATGCTCGGCGGGATTGGGAGGCAGGAACTTGAATTCGCGGCAGGACAGCGGCGGCAACAGGCTGGACGACGCGGCGCGTGCCGGCTGGCTCTATTATGTCGCAGGCAACACCCAGGACCAGATCGCCGCCACGCTTGGCATCTCGCGGCAGACGGCGCAGCGGCTGGTGTCGCTCGCAGTCTCCGAAGGGCTGATCAAGGTGCGCGTCGACCATCCGATCGCCAATTGCCTCGACCTTGCGGCACGGCTGAAATCGCGCTTTGCGCTCGATCTGGTCGAGGTGGTGCCGAGCGACCCTTCTTCTTCCTCCACCGTCATCGGCGTCGCCGAGGCGGCGGCGGCCGAGATCGAACGGCGGCTGCGGTCGCCGGTGCCGATCGTCATGGCGAGCGGCACCGGCCGCACGCTGAAGGCCGCGATCGAGCAACTGCCGCCGATGGAATGCCCGCAGCACAAAGTGGTGTCGCTGACCGGCAACATCTCGCCGGACGGCTCGGCGGCCTTCTACAACGTCATCTTCACCATGGCCGACAGGGTCAAGGCGCGTTCGTTTCCGATGCCTTTGCCGGTCATCGCTTCCTCGCCCGAGGAGCGCGAGATGCTGC
This sequence comes from Mesorhizobium sp. M0633, assembly GCF_040320645.1. Classification (NCBI taxonomy): domain Bacteria; kingdom Pseudomonadati; phylum Pseudomonadota; class Alphaproteobacteria; order Hyphomicrobiales; family Phyllobacteriaceae; genus Mesorhizobium; species Mesorhizobium sp. M0633. Next base: position 105,845 of record NZ_JAMYQC010000005.1, on the reverse strand, counting down.
TCAGCCAGCCGATGATCCAGCCGACGCTGGCGCTTGCGGCCGAGGCCGACGTCACCTTTGTCGGCATCGGCGATCTCGGCCCGAAGGCGCCGCTTTACGAGGACGGCTTCATTTCGGAGGGTGAATTAAAGGCGCTGCAGAAGGCCGGCGGCGTCGCCGAGATCGTCGGCTGGGTATTCGATCGTGACGGCCGCATGATCGAGGGCATCACCAATGATCGGGTGTCGTCGGCACCGCTGCCGTCGCGCGAAAAGTCGCTGGTGATCGCGCTTGCCATGGGCGACCGCAAGCTGCCGGGCATCTTCGCGGCCGTCAACCGGCGGCTGGTCAACGGCCTCATCACCGATGAGCGGACCGCCGCCGCCTTGCTGGCGGGCGCATGATCTCCGAGCCGCTGGCGATCATGTGAAATCGAAACGCACCTGAAGCCCCGATAAAACGAGCGTCACTACTGGTGCCGGCCGCAAGGATCGTTGCCGTCGAGAAAGCCCATGTCGCGCTGCAGATGCGGCGGCAGCTCCCGGACGTCGAGATAGGCCCGTTTCCGCGCCGCGTGCCTTGCCAACCCCCGCGCCAACCGTGAAAACCAGCCATGGGCTGGAGCAAGAAGCAGCTTTTCCTGTATTGTGGTCATGATCGTCAGCCTTCGCTATCCCTAGGCGTAATTGATCTTCAATACGGAATATCGGTAGGACCGGCCGGTGCCGCCAATCAAACGTCGATCACTGCCCATAAGGAGGGCTTATGCCGGAGCTCAATTCACGACAGCTGGTTTCGCAGCTTCCTCCGCTTCAGGCGATCCGGGTGTTCGAGGCGGTGGCGCGGCATCTCTCGTTCACCAAGGCCGCCCAGGAGCTTGGCATGACGCAGGCGGCGGCAAGCTATCAGATCAAGCTTCTGGAGGAGCGCATCGGCGCGCCCCTGTTCTTGCGCCAGCCAAAACAGATCGTGCTGACCGAACCCGGCCAGCGCCTGGCGCCCGCGGTCAGCGAGGCGTTCGCGCTGTTGAGCGGCGCCTATGCCGCCGCGCGCACCGGCGCCGACGGCGTGCTTTGCGTTTCGACGCTGCTGACATTTGCCTCCAATTGGCTGGCGCAGCATCTCGGTTCGTTCCAGGTCGCGCATCCGTCGCTGGCGGTGCGCGTCGATACTTCGAACAGGGTTGTCGACTTTGCCAGAGAGGATATCGACATCGCCATCCGCTCCGGCGGCGGCAACTGGCCGGGCGTCGAGACCCATATGCTTTTCAGGGCCGATTTCACGCCGGTCCTTAGTCCAAAGCTCGCGGCAAGCATCGGCGGCGTCAAGGAGCCGGCCGACCTGCTGCGGCTGCCGATCCTCGACCCGGGTGACATCTGGTGGCGGGACTGGTTTGCCGCCGCCGGCCTGCCGGTCGAGGAGCTGGCCAAGCGTCCCGGCACCAGCATGGGCGCGCAGGCCTACGAGGCCAATGCCGCGATTGCCGGCCACGGCGTGGCGATCGTTACCAAGGCGCTGTTCAAGACCGAACTTGCCGACGGCCGCCTGATCCAGCCCTTTGATCTGGTCGGTGACGACGGCCACGCCTATTGGCTGGTCTATCCGACGGCACGACGCAACGTGCCGAAGATCCGCGCCTTCCGCGATTGGATCCTGAGCGAGATCGCTTGCCAGTAGGCTGAATCCCAGCAAGCCCGAGCAAAGCGCCGGGCCCAATCAGCCCGGCCGAATCCTTCGTCAGACATGCCGCAAACGTCCCAGGCTTGCCGCTGCACGAGACCCGGCGTGCTGCGCTGCAGCAACGAATCCGTCTTGACATAATTCATCGCAAGTGAGTAATTGCTCACAGCCAAGGCAAATGCTCATCTTGGTTTATGGGAGGAATTTTGATGAAACTTCGCACGTTCACCCTAGGCCTGTTCTCGGCCAGCGCCCTCGCTTTCGCAGCGCATGCCGAATCCATCACCATCGCCACGGTCAACAATGGCGACATGGTCCGCATGCAGAAGCTGACCGACGACTTCACCGCCAAAAATCCCGACATTCAGCTGCAGTGGGTCACGCTCGAGGAAAACGTCCTGCGCGAGCGCGTCACCACCGACATCGCCACCAAGGGTGGCCAGTACGACGTGATGACCATCGGCACCTATGAAGTGCCGATCTGGGCCAAGCAGAACTGGCTTTTGCCGCTCGACAAGCTCGGCGACGATTACGACGTCAAGGATATCATCCCGGCCATAGCCGGCGGCCTGTCGGTCGACGGCAAGCTCTACGCCGCCCCGTTCTACGGCGAAAGCTCCTTCGTCATGTACCGCAAGGACCTGATGGAAAAGGCCGGGCTCAAGATGCCCGATGCACCGACCTGGGACTTCATCAAGCAGGCCGCCGACAAGATGACCGACCGCGCCAACGGCGTGAACGGCGTCTGCCTGCGCGGCAAGGCCGGCTGGGGCGAGAACATGGCCTTCCTGACCGCCATGTCGAACTCGTTCGGCGCGCGCTGGTTCGACGAGAACTGGAAGCCGCAATTCGACCAGCCCGAATGGAAGAACACGCTGCAGTTCTATGTCGACCTGATGAAAGCCGACGGCCCCGAGGGCGCGTCGTCCAATGGGTTCAACGAAAACTTGGCGCTGTTCCAGCAGGGCAAATGCGGCATGTGGATCGACGCTACCGTCGCTGCCTCCTTCGTTTCCGACCCGAAGAACTCCACCGTCGCCGACAAGGTCGGCTATGCGCTGGCGCCGGACAATGGCCTCGGCAAGCGCGGCAATTGGCTGTGGGCATGGTCGCTAGCCATCCCCGCCGGCACGCAGAAGGCCGACGCCGCTCAAAAGTTCGTATCCTGGGCAACCAGCAAGCACTATGCCGAGCTCGTCGCCTCGAAGGAAGGCTGGGCCAATGTTCCGCCGGGAACGCGCTCGTCGCTCTATGCCAATCCCGAATACCAGAAGGCAGCACCTTTCGCCAAGATGACGCTGGACTCGATCAACTCCGCCGATCCGACGCACCCAACCGTCAAGCCGGTGCCTTATGTCGGCGTCCAGTTCGTCGCCATTCCTGAGTTCCAGGGTCTCGGCACCACCGTCGGCCAGCTCTTCTCGGCGGCACTTGCCGGCCAGTCGAGCGTCGACGATGCCTTGAAGCAGGCGCAGGACGCCGCCACCGCGACGATGACCGAGGGCGGTTACATCAAGTAAGCTCCTCCCGGTGCCGGTTGCCAATGGCGACCGGCAACGGCCGCCCGAATCCCAGTTCGGGCGGCCAGCTTTCACACCGCTGAAAAACTTGGCCGACCTCGAAGGGTGACCGTCATGGCTACTCAGCAGACCCGTTCGCTTGCCCGTTTCATGATGGCGCCATCCGTGGTGCTGCTGCTGGTCTGGATGATTGTGCCGCTGGCATTCACGCTGTGGTTTTCCTTCCAGCAATACAACCCGCTCAATCCGATGCGCGACGGCTTCGTCGGGTTTTCGAACTACGCGCTGTTCTATTCCAACCCGGCATTCCTGCAGTCGATCCTCAACACGCTCACCATCGTCGTCAGCGTGCTTTTGATCACGGTGATCGGCGGTATTCTGCTCGCCCTTCTGCTTGATCAGCCGATGTGGGGACAGGGCATCGTCCGCATCCTTGTCATCTCGCCGTTCTTCGTCATGCCACCGGTGGCAGCACTGGTCTGGAAGAACATGATCATGCATCCGCAGTACGGGGTTTTCGCCGATATTGCGCGCTTCTTCGGCGGGCAGCCGATCGATTGGTTCGGGCAGCACCCGCTCCTGGCGATCATCATCATCGTTGCCTGGCAATGGCTGCCGTTTGCTACGCTGATCCTGTTGACCGCGCTTCAGTCGCTCGACGTCGAGCAGAAGGAAGCCGCCGAAATGGACGGCGCCGGCTTCATCAGCCGCTTCATCTATTTGACGCTGCCTCATATGTCGCGCGCCATAACCGTCGTCATCCTGATCCAGACGATCTTCCTGCTGTCGGTCTATGCCGAGATCCTCGTCACCACCAATGGCGGCCCGGGTTACGCCTCCACCAACCTGCCCTTCCTCGTCTATCAGAAGGCATTGCTGGAGTTCAAAATCGGCCAGGCGTCCGCCGGCGGTATCATTGCCGTCATTCTCGCCAACATCGTTGCCTTCTTCGCCATGCGCGCTGTCGGCAAGAACCTGGATAAATAAGGGAGGATAAGATGGCACGTGCGCTGAACCACCCCCACTCCGTCCCGCTGCGCGGGACACCTCTCCCCCTGCCCGGGAGAGAGGAAAGGCCTGCATCGAAGCCGCGCCCTTCCTCTACCCCGTCGATCGGGGGAGAGGTGGTTTGCGCAGCAAACCGGAGTGGGGGTCGACCCTGCCGCCAACATCGCCGATAGGGAGGACCTGACCATGGCACGTGCAGTCACCACCCAGCACAAGACGATTGCTACCGCGGCCGCCTGGATCGTCGCGCTGCTGATCTTCTTCCCGATCCTCTATACGATCATCACCTCGTTCAAGTCGGAGCAGGAGGCTATCCAGGGCTTCAACCTGTTCCCGTCGGGAACCACGGAGAGCTATTCCGAGGTCCAGGCGCAGAACGGCTATTTCAAATTCTTCCTGAACTCGGTGTTCCTGTCGGTCGGCTCGACCATCCTGGCTCTGCTCGTCGCCATACCGGCGGCATGGTCGATGGCGTTTTCGCCGGGCAAACGCACCAAGGACATCCTGATGTGGATGCTTTCCACCAAGATGATGCCGGCCGTCGCCGTGCTGTTTCCGATCTATCTGATCTTCCGCGATACCGGTCTGCTCGACAGCCGCATCGGCCTGATGGTCATGCTGATGCTGATCAACCTGCCGATCGTGGTCTGGATGCTTTACACCTATTTTCGCGAGATCCCGGGCGAGATCCTGGAAGCGGCGCGCATGGACGGCGCATCGCTCTGGAACGAGATCATCTATGTGCTGACGCCGATGGCGGTCCCCGGCATCGCCTCGACCATGCTGCTCAACATCATTCTCGCCTGGAACGAGGCGTTCTGGACGATCCGGCTGACCACCACCGAGGCCGCGCCGCTCACCGCTTTCATCAGCTCCTTCTCCAGCCCGCAGGGGCTGTTCTGGGCCAAGCTTTCGGCCGCCTCGACGCTGGCGATCGCGCCGATACTGATCATGGGCTGGTTCAGCCAGAAGCAGCTGGTCCGAGGCCTGACATTCGGTGCGGTAAAGTAGCGGGCATCGCCTGACGCAAAACGAAAAGATAGCCCTTCGGGGGAGGAAACCATGGGAAACATCACGCTCAAGAACGTCTCCAAATCCTTCGGGGCGACGTCCATCATCCCCGGCCTCGATCTCGTCATCGAGGACGGAGAGTTCGTCGTCTTCGTCGGCCCGTCGGGCTGCGGCAAATCCACCCTGTTGCGTCTGATCGCCGGTCTCGAGGATACCAGCGGCGGCACCATCATCATCGATGGTCGCGACGTCACCGGCGAGGCGCCGGCCAAGCGCAAGCTGGCTATGGTGTTCCAGTCCTATGCGCTCTACCCGCACATGACGGTGGCCAAGAACATCGCCTTCCCGCTGAAGATGGCGGGCGAGGACCAGGCGACCATCGACAAGAAGGTGAAGGACGCCGCGCGGATCCTGAACCTCACCAACTACCTCGACCGCCGCCCCGGCCAGCTCTCCGGCGGTCAGCGGCAGCGCGTCGCCATCGGCCGCGCCATCGTGCGCCAGCCGTCCGCCTTCCTGTTCGACGAGCCTTTGTCCAATCTCGACGCGGCGCTGCGCGGCACCATGCGGCTGGAGATCAGCGAGCTGCATCACCAGCTCAAGACAACCATGGTCTACGTCACCCACGACCAGATCGAGGCGATGACCATGGCCGACAAGATCGTCGTGCTCAATGCCGGCAATATCGAGCAGGTCGGCTCGCCGATGGAGCTCTATAAGACGCCGAAGAACCTGTTCGTCGCCGGCTTCATAGGTTCGCCGAAGATGAACCTGATCGAAGGCGCGCCGGCCGCCAAATATGGCGCCAAGACAGTCGGCATTCGCCCGGAGCATATGAACATTTCGAAGACGTCAGGCGACTGGAAGGCGACGGTCGGGGTTGCCGAGCATCTCGGCTCCGACACGTTTTTGCACGTCCAGGCGGATGGTGTCGGGCAGCTGACGGTGCGTGCCGACGGCGAGTTGGCCGCCCATCACGGCGACACGATCTACCTGACGCCGGAAAAGGCCAAGCTGCATCGTTTCGGCGCCGACGGGAAGGCGATGCTGCAATGAGGCTCCGGGGTAAATCGGCGCTGATTACCGGATCGGCGCGCGGCATCGGCAGGGCGTTTGCCGAAGCCTACATGCGCGAAGGGGCGACGGTCGCGATTGGCGACATCAATCTCGAAGCCGCCGAGAAGACGGCTTCGGAAATCGGCCGCAACGCCTACGCGGTAAAGCTCGACGTCACCGATCTCGCGTCTATCGATGAGGCCGTCAAGGCGGTCGAAGCCAGGGCCGGCGGCCTGGATATCTTGATCAACAACGCTGCTTTGTTCGACCTGGCGCCGATCGTCGAGATCACCAAGACAAGCTACGACAAATTGTTTTCGGTCAACGTCGCCGGCACGCTGTTTACGTTGCAGGCCGCCGCCCGTTCGATGATTGCCCGGGGCAAGGGCGGCAAGATCATCAACATGGCAAGCCAGGCCGGGCGCCGCGGCGAGGCGCTGGTCACCGTCTACTGCGCCACCAAGGCGGCGGTCATCTCGCTCACCCAGTCGGCAGGGCTCGATCTGATCAAACACGGCATCAACGTCAATGCCATCGCCCCGGGTGTCGTCGACGGCGAGCATTGGGACCATGTCGATGCCTTGTTCGCCAAGTTCGAGAACCGGCCGAGGGGCGAGAAGAAGAGGCTGGTCGGCGAAGCCGTGCCTTATGGCCGCATGGGCACGGCGCAAGACCTCACCGGCATGGCGGTGTTCCTGGCCAGCGATGAGGCCGAGTACATCGTCGCCCAGACCTACAATGTCGATGGCGGCCAGTGGATGAGTTGAGGGGGCGAAGGCGCTCTTCCCCCCGTCTCCTCCACGGGGGGAAGAGCCGTCCCGCTAAAGGGTAAAAGCAGATGACCGTGAAACTCTCTTCTTCCATCCTCGCCAAGCTGCCGCCCAAGGTCGCCGGCCCGAAATATGATCGCGCCGCGCTCAAGGCCGGCATCGTGCATTTCGGCGTCGGCAATTTCCATCGCTCGCACCAGGCCGTCTATCTCGACGACCTGTTCAATTCGGGTGTCGGCCACGACTGGGCCATTGTTGGCGCCGGCGTCTTCGAGGGCGAGAAGGTCGGCCGCGGCAAGTTGCAGGAGCAGGACTGGCTGACCACCGTGGTCGAGCAGGACAGCGGCCATATGAGCGCGCGCGTCACCGGCGTCATGATCGACTTTCTGGTGCCGGGCGATGCGGTCGCAATCGTCGAGCGGCTTGCCGATCCGTCGATCAAGATCGTCTCCCTGACCATTACCGAGGGCGGATATTTCATCGATCCGGCATCCGGCGTCTTCAATCCGACACATCCCGACATCGTTGCCGACGCTGAGCCGGGGGCGACGCCGAAGACCGTCTTCGGCCTCGTCCTCGCCGGGCTGCTGCGCCGCCGCGCCGACGGTATCGTGCCCTTCACAATTATGTCCTGCGACAACATCCCCCATAACGGCCACGTCACCTCAGATGGCGTCATCGGCCTTGCGCGGCTGATCGACGAAGGTTTGGCAAACTGGGTGAGCGAGAACGTTGCCTTTCCCAATGGCATGGTCGACCGCATCACGCCGGCCACCACCGACCGCGAGCGCGGCATTCTCTCCAGCGAGTTCGGCCTCGACGACAATTGGCCGGTGTTTTGCGAACCGTTCAAGCAATGGGTGCTGGAGGACCGTTTCACCGACGGCCGCCCGCCGCTGGAAAAGGTCGGCGTGCAGTTCGTCAGCGACGTCGCGCCCTATGAGCTGATGAAGATCCGCATCCTCAATGGCGGCCATGCGACCATCGCCTATCCGGCCGGGCTGATGGACATCCATTTCGTCCATGAGGCGATGCAGGAGCCGCTGGTACGCGGCTTCCTCGACAAGCTCGAGCATGACGAAATCATCCCGACCGTGCCGCCGGTTCCGGACACCGACCTCGAAGATTACTACCAGCTCATCGAGCACCGCTTCTCCAATCCGAAGATCGGCGACACCATACGCCGGCTTTGCCTCGACGGCTCCAACCGCCAGCCGAAATTCATCATCCCGACCATCGCCGACCGGCTGAAGGCTGGCAAAAGTGTCACCGGCCTTGCGCTGGAATCGGCGCTCTGGTGTCGCTACTGCTTCGGCACGACGGATTCCGGTGCCGTCACCGAGCCCAACGACCCGAACTGGGGCCGGTTGCAGGCGACGGCCAAGGCGGCCAGGGACATGCCTGCCGCCTGGCTTGCCATGGAGGACATCTATGGCGATGTCGGCCGCTCGCCGCCGTTCGCTGAAGCCTTCGGCCAAGCGCTGAGACTGCTGTGGGCGGACGGCGCGCGCGCGACACTGACGCGCTATCTCGCCGGCGACCTCTGAAGCCGATCCAGCGCGATGACGCCTGAACTGGTCATTTTCGACTGTGACGGCGTGCTGGTGGACAGTGAGATGCTGTCCGTCTCGGCATTGCTGGAGATGATCGCGCTTGCCGGCGGCAACGTCAGCGAGGACATTGCCTACGAGCACTTCCTCGGCAAGAGCATGAAGAGCGTCCGCGAAATCCTCGCAAGCGACTTCGGGCTCGATCTCACCGACCAGCATCTGACCGAGATGCGCTCCGAACTGATGCGCAGATTCCGCGAGGAGCTGAAACCGATGCCAGGTATCGCACAGGTCCTGCCGAGGCTCGGCGTACCGTGCTGCGTCGCCTCCTCCGGCACCCTGGAACGCATCCGCTATGCGCTCGCCGTCACCGGGTTGCTTGGGCTGCTGGAGCCGCATTTGTTCAGCGCCGCCATGGTGGCGCGGGGCAAACCGGCGCCCGATCTCTTTCTCCACGCAGCAGATAAAATGAGAGCGGCCCCGCGAAACTGCCTCGTCGTCGAGGACAGCCCGGCCGGCATCGAAGCGGCGCGGGCGGCCGGCATGCGCGTCCTTGCCTTCACCGGCGGCTCGCACACCGGCAACCCGGCATTGAAAGCGCGGCTTGCGTCGAGTGAGCCGGACTTTATATTCGCTGACATGCTGCAATTGCCCGATCTGATTGCAGGCTTGGGAGCGAGAGCAAGAACACCTTGACCAACAGTTTCGTTTGCGCGGTCGATGTCGGCACCGGAAGCGCTCGTGCCGGCATTCTCGACACCGGTGGCGCCTTGCTCGGCCGCGCCGAGCACCCGATCGCCATGCAACAGCCGAAGGCCGACCATGCCGAGCACGATTCGCAGGATATATGGTCGGCGGTGTGCATGGCCGTCCGCGCTGCCCGCGAAAAGGCGGGCGTGCGGGCCGAGGATATCGTCGGCATCTCCTTTGACGCCACCTGCTCGCTGGTGGTGCGAGACCGGCATGGCGGCCAGCTCAGCGTGTCCGTCACTGGTGAAAGGCGCTGGGACACCATTGTCTGGCTCGACCATCGCGCAATTGCCGAGGCCGACGAATGCACTGAAAGCGGCCACGCTGTGCTCGACTATATCGGCGGCGTCATGTCGCCGGAAATGGAGACGCCGAAGCTGATGTGGCTGAAGCGCAACCTGCCCGGAACATGGAACGAAGCCGGCTATCTATTCGACCTCACCGACTTCCTCACCTGGAAGGCAAGCGGCTCGCTCTCCCGTTCACAATGCACGCTGACCGCCAAATGGACCTATCTAGCCCATGAAGCGACCGGCTGGCGGCGCGACTTCTTCGAAGCCGTCGGGCTCGGCGATATCTTTGAGCACGGCAACCTGCCGGAAAAGGCAAGCCCGGTCGGTGCCGATATCGGCCCGCTCGGCGCGCAAGCCGCGACGGAGCTTGGCCTCACCGAAAAATGCCGGGTCGGCGCCGGCGTCATCGATGCCTATGCCGGCGCGCTTGGCGTGCTCGGCGGTTTCGCCGGTGACGCGACGAACATCGGCCGCCATCTGGCCCTGATTGCCGGTACGTCGAGTTGCGTCATGGCGATGTCGCCCGACCCGCAGCCTTTCGCCGGTGTCTGGGGCCCATATTATGGCGCAGCCCTTCCCGGCCTGTGGCTGTCGGAAGGTGGCCAGTCGGCCACCGGCGCGCTGCTCGACCACATCATCCGCTGGCATGGCGCCGGCGGCGAGCCGGATGCCGCCATGCATGCCAGGATTGCCCACCGCGTCGCCGAGCTGCGCGCCGCCGAGGGCGACAACCTCGCCGCAAGGCTGCACGTACTGCCCGATTTTCACGGCAACCGCTCGCCGCTCGCCGACCCGCATGCCGTCGGCGTCATCAGCGGGCTGACGCTGGATGCCTCCTTCGACAGTCTGTGCAAGCTCTACTGGCGCACCGCCGTCAGCATCGCGCTTGGCGTCCGTCATGTGCTGGAAGCTCTGAACGAGAACGGCTATCTGATCGACACGCTGCACGTCACCGGCGGCCACACCAAGAACCCGCTGTTGATGGAGCTCTATGCCGATGCCACCGGCTGCACGGTGGTCGAGCCGCTGGCGGACGAGGCGGTGCTGCTCGGCACCGGCATGATTGCCGCCACCGCGGCCAGGCTTTTTCCCGATTTGAACGCTGCCTGCGTCGCCATGCAACAGGGCGGCAGGACGCGAGGGCCCAATCCGGCTGCTGCCGGCCGGTTCGATCGCGACTACCGCGTGTTTCTCGAAATGCACAGGCAAAGGCAGGCGCTGGACGCGATCCGATAAATCGGGATCGGTTGCTATCTCTGGTTCCAGCGCCGGATGACCGGCTCGTCAAGGTCGTGCTCATAGCCGAGCACGCTTATGCTGGCGGTATCCAGCACGAAAAACGCGCCGGCTTGCGGCGGCAGGCTGAGCCAGCGTGCGGCCAGCACCCTAAGGAAATGCGAGCTTGAGAAGACCAGGACATTGCTGCCGACCTCGCGCAACTGGCTGACGATCCGGTCCGCCCTCGAGCCGACATCCGCGGCTGACTCGCCCCTCGGGCAGCCGTCGCGAAAGAGACGCCAGCCTGGACCTTCGGCAAGGATTTGCTTGGTGGTCAATCCCTCATAGGCACCATAATCCCACTCCGCCAGATCGTCCTTCTTCACGCCTGACGAGCCGAAGCCGGCCAGCGCACAGGTGTTGAAGGCGCGCTGCGACGGGCTCGACCACACCGCCGAGAAGGACAGGCCCTTGAGCCGCTCAGCGATCCGCCTTGCCGCTTCCTCGCCGGCCGGCGTCAGCGGTATGTCGGTTCGGCCGGTATGTTTTCCGGACGCACTCCATTCCGTCTCGCCATGCCGAACCAGATAGATTTCGGGAAACGCGCTCATCAGGCTGCCTTTCAAATGGATCTGCCGCGACCATAGCGGCTTCCATAGCCTCTCCAATAGCCTGCATTGAACCGACTGGCTTAACCCTTCCACAAGTCAGCCTCTTGCCACCGGTGCCCATTTGATAGACAAACCCGTCGTAATGCGGAATCCGGCCGATCTTGGCCATTTTCCGCGCTGAGACGCGGCTTCCGGCTCTTGCCGACGTGCCGCAATCGGATAGGCGGAAAACTAGAATGTCTGCGATCGAAGCCGACGCTCGCGCGCCGGAAAACCTTTGGCGTCGGGAAATCAGGGCGATGCTGGCGCTCGCCTGGCCGATGGTGCTGACCAATCTCGGCCAGACCGCGATGACCGCTACCGACGTCATGATGATGGGGCGGCTGGGGCCGGACACGCTGGCCAGCGGTGCGCTTGGTGCCAACCTCTACTTCATGCCGCTCATCTTCGGGCTCGGCCTGATGCTGGCGACCTCGCCGATGATGGCGACCGAGCTCGGCCGTCGCCGGCACTCGGTGCGCGACCTGCGCCGCACCGTGCGCCAGGGTCTATGGCTGGCGATCCTCATTTGCATTCCGATATGGGCCCTTCTCTGGCACGGCGAGAGCGTGTTGCTGGCCATGGGTCAGGAACCGGCGCTGGCGCACCAGGCCGGCATCTATCTGCGCTGGCTCGAATGGGCGGTGCTGCCCTTTTTCGGCTACATCGTCCTGCGCTCGTTCATTTCGGCGCTGGAACGGCCGGGCTGGGCGCTGATCATCGTCTTCGTTGCCGTCGCCTGCAACGCCTTCTTCAACTGGCTGTTCATGTTCGGCAATCTCGGCATCCAATCGATGGGCATCGCCGGCTCCGGCCTCGCCACCACTCTGTCCAGCACGTTGATGTTCGCCGGCATGGCGGCGGTGGTGATGCTTGAGAAGAAATTCCGGCGCTATCGTCTGTTCGGACGCTTCTGGCGCGCCGACTGGCCGCGCTTCAAGGGCCTGCTGCGGCTCGGCCTGCCGATCGCGGGCCTGCTGGCGTTCGAGGTGACGATCTTCAACGCGGCGGCCTTTCTCATGGGCCTGATCGATGCGGCTTCGCTTGCCGCCCATGCGATCGCCATCCAGATCGCCTCGATCACCTTCATGGTGCCGCTCGGCCTCAACCAGGCGGTGACGGTGCGCGTCGGACTTGCCCACGGCGCCGGCAATCCGGAAGGTGTCAGCCGGGCTGGCTGGACCGCCTATGTCGTCAGTGTCTCCTTCATGGCGCTGATGGGGCTAGTGATGATCCTGTGGCCGCATCTCTTGATCGGCGCCTTCATCGATCTCGGCAATCCGGCTAATGCCGAGGTGGTGGCGCTTGCCGTGTCGTTCCTCGCCTTTGCCGCGCTGTTCCAGGTTTTTGACGGTGCGCAGGCGGTCGCCAGCGGCATGCTGCGCGGCCTGCACGACACCAAGGTGCCGATGATCTATGCCGCGATCGGCTATTGGGGCATCGGGCTGCCGCTCGGCGTGCTGCTGGCCTTTCGTTTCGGCTTCAACGGCGTCGGCATCTGGATCGGCCTGTCGTCGGGACTGGCGGTGGTTGCGGCACTCCTGCTGGTGCGCTGGCTGCGGCGAGACAAGATCGCGCCGCCGCTGGTATTCGGGCGTTGAATTGCTGGTCGCCCGCTCAGCGGGCCGCCGCCCGCTGCTCGAGCGAACGTGCGTATTGCGTCAGCGGAAAGCACATGACGAAGAAGATCAGCGCTACCAGCCCATAGACTTTGAACGGTTCGAAGGTCGCATTGTTGATCGCGTTGGATGTCCTCACCAGCTCCTCGAAACCGATGATCGACGTCAGCGCGGTCGACTTGATCAGCTGCACCAGAAAGCCGACGGTCGGTGCGCGGGTGATCGAAAACGCCTGAGGCAAGATGATCAGCCGGAGTTCCTGTAGATAGTGCAGGCCGAGGCTGGCGCCGGCGTCCCACTGGCCGCGCGGCAGTGCATCGACGCCGCCGCGCCAGATCTCGGCGAGATAGGCGCTGGCAAAGAAGGTCAGGCCAAGCACCGCCGCGGTCCACGGCTCGATGCGCAGGCCCAGCATCGGCAAGCCGAAGAACATCAGGAAGAGCTGCATCAGCAGCGGCGTGCCCTGGAAAAGCGCGATGTAGCCGGAGGCAAACCGGCGCGCCCATTTATTCTTGGCGATCCGGAAGAACAACACGATCATGCCGACCACGGCCCCGCCGACAAAGGCGGCCAGCGACAAGAGCACCGTCCAGCGCGCCGCCAGCAGCAGGTTGCGCAGAATGTCCCAGAAGGTGAATTCGATCATGACACGCCGGCTCCGAGAAGCCGGCGCCCGCCGCCGACCAGCAGCCGGCGCAGCCCAATCGACAGGATGAGATAGACCATCGTCACGATGAAATAGGTCTCGAAAGCCCGGAACGTGCGCGCCTGCAGCATGTCGGCTTCATAGGTCAGCTCGCGAACGGCGATCTGCGATACCACGGCGGATTCCAGCATCATGATGACGATCTGGCTGGTCAGCGCCGGATAGATCACCTTGAGCGCCTGCGGCAGAACGATCTTGATGAAGACCTGGCGCGGCCTGAGCCCAAGCGCCAGTGCCGCTTCCGTCTGCCCGGGCGGCACCGCGTCGAGCCCGGCGCCAACGATCTCGATCGTATAGGCAGCCATGTTGAGCGTCATCGCCAGCATGGCTGCCACCATCGGATCGAGCCTGACGCCGATGCTGGGCAGCCCGAAGAAGATGAAGAATAGCTGCACCAGGAACGGCGTGTTGCGGATCACCTCGACATAGACGCCGATCGCCCGCTTGAGCAGGAGCGGACCGTTCCGCCGCCCTGCGGCGCCGAGGATGCTGAGCAACGTTCCCGCCAGCGTGGTGACAGTGATCAACAGGATCGTCGTGGCCGCGCCGCGCGCGATCGCCCCTGTCGCCCCGGCAAGCCAGCCGAAGTCGAGGCTATAGCTCACCGGCCATCAATCCTTGAGATTGGCGGGATCGAGCGGCGTCTTCAGCCAGGCTTTCGAGCTTTCGTCCAGTCTGCCGTCGGCCAGCATCTTGGCAACCGCGTCATTGACCGCCTGCTTCAGGCGGTCTTCCTTCTTGTTGAGGCCGATATGCGAGGGCGAGGTGAGAAGCTGGAATTTCTGCTCCGGCTTCAGTTCCTCCTGGCGGGCAAGCACCTGGGCGCCGACATCGTTGCCGACCACCATCAATTGGGTCTGGCCCGAAATGAAGGCCTGGATGACGGAATTATAGTTGTCGAAGCGGCGGATGTCGGCCGAGGCCGGTGCCGCCTCGGTCAGCGAGGTATCCTCCAGCGTGCCGCGATTGACGGCGATCGACTTGTCGGCGAGGTCTTCCTTGCCTTTGACCGCAAGAGCTGCCGGGCCGATGACTGCGATGTAATAGGGCGCGTAGGCGGCGGCGAAATCGATCACCTGCTCACGCTCCTTGGAATAGCCGACACTCATCAGCAGGTCGACCCGCTTGTCGGTCAGGTACGGAATGCGGTTCTGGCCGGTCACGCTGACCAGATTGAGCTTGACCTTGAGCTGGTCGGCGATGGATTGCGCCACGTCGATGTCGTAGCCCTTGATGCTCATGTCGGCGCTGGCCGAGGAGAAGGGCGGGAAGTCGGAAAAGATGCCGACATTGATGGCGCCGGCCTTGGCGATGTCGTCGATCGCGTCGGCATTGGCGGCCTGGTTGGTGAAAGCAAGACCGGTCGCGCCGAGCATCAGCACGGCGGCGATGGATGATTTGAGCTTCATGTGAAGTGTCATTGTCATTCCCCTGCTGGAAGCTTGTTTGTTTGAGTGCAACCGCCGACTCCAGCGCGGCGGTCGCCTTTGGGTTCTCTAGTGGACCATGATCTTCTCCGAAAACCGGTTCCCACTTTTCGGGATCATGGTCGAGCGTGTCAGCCCGCCTTGCTGGTGATTGCCGGGCTGAAGACGATCAGGCTGAGGATCTCGAACAGCACCTGCGCGCCGGCATGCGCCGTGTTGCTGGTCGCGTCGTACTGCGGTGCCACCTCGACGACGTCGCCGCCGACGATGTTGAGGCCTTTCAGGCCGCGCAGCAGCTCGAGCACTTCGCGCGTCGTCAGCCCGCCGACCTCCGGCGTGCCGGTGCCCGGCGCGAAGGCAGGATCGATGCTGTCGATATCGAACGAGACATAGGTCGGGCCGTCGCCGACTATCCTGCGCGCCTTGTCGATAATGGCGGGAATGCCGAGGCCGGTCACCTCTTCGGCATGCACGACGGTCATGCCGGACTCATAGGTGAACTCCCACAGATACTCGGCCGAGCCGCGAATGCCGATCTGGATGGTGCGGCTCGGGTCGAGCACGCCGTCCAGCACCGCGTTACGGAACGGCCCGCCATGGTGGAACTTGGTCATGTCGAACAGGCCGCTGGTGTCGCAATGGGCGTCGATATGGATCATGCCCACAGGCGCCTTTTTGCCGACCGCCTTCAGGATCGGATGGCTGATCGAATGATCGCCGCCGACCGAAAGCGGCAGAACGCCGGCGTCGACGATCTGGTTGGTGCGGCGTTCGATGTCGTCATGGCTGGTCTCTAGCCGGTAGCGGCTCTGGAACGGCACATCGCCGATGTCGGCGACCTTCAGCTCATGCGTCGGTGCGCATTCCAGCACATGATTGTAGGGGCCGATGCGCTCGATGGCGCGCAGCGCCCTTGGCCCGAAACGGGCGCCCGGCCGGTTGGTGACGCCCAGATCCATCGGCACACCGATCATCGCCACCTGCAGATCGCCGAAATCCGGATTGTCGGCGGCGATTTCCCGATAGGGCGCCGCGAGGAAGGTCGGGATGCCGGAATAGGGCGCCAGTCGCGTGCCGGTCTTGGAGAAGATCTTGTCGGCGACACGCTGGAATTTCGGGTCGAACATTTCGCCGCCATGGCTCTCGCCGTATTTGCGGCGCAACGCTTCGAGCTTGCCGCGGTCGTAACCCATGTCGGTCCTCCATGGCTGGTGCGGCGCGCGGACAGCGGCCCCGATAGCCGCAGCCGTCGGCTGCCTGCAGATTTCACGTCTTGATGCAATGCCTGGGCAAAGTGTCCCGTAGCTGCATTGAAAAATCAATTGATATTGTTAGTGTGTTATCTGTGAGAAAATCTCACAGAGCCTAGGGTCCAAATGGCCAAGCGTTTGCCACCGCTCAACCCGCTGCGCGCCTTCGAGGCGACGGCGCGCCACGCCTCGCTGAGCAAGGCGGCGGCTGAGCTCAACGTCACCCACGGCGCCATCAGCCATCAGATCAAGGCGCTCGAGCAATCGTTGGGTGTCAAGCTGTTCGAGCGTGCCGGTCAGCGGGTGAAGCTGACGCCACACGGCGCCGAGTTGCTGCCGGCGGTGTCGACCGCCTTCGACGGCATTGCCGCCGCCACGCAGCGCATGACGAGGCCGGCCAGCACCGGCGTTCTCTCTGTATCCTGCGTGCCGGCGCTACTGTTGCTGTGGATGATCCCGCGGCTGGGCAGCTTCACCTCGCAATATCCGGATATCAGGCTGACGCTGATCCCATCCAATGATGCCAAGGACGTCCGCGCACCGCATATCGATGTCTGCGTGCACTATGGTGACGGCAGCTGGACCGACTGCTGGATGCGCAAATGGTCGGGCCTCGAACTGTTCCCGGTGGTCAGCCCGACGCTGATCAACAACCGCCCGATCCGCACCGTCCGCGACCTCGCCGATCACGTCTTCCTGCATGGCGACGACGGCCGCGAATGGCATACCTGGCTGGCCGCCGCTGACGCGCTGGACCTGGAGCGCGGCCGCCGCCACCATCTTGGCGACGCGCGCATGGCGACCGAGGCCGCTGTCCACGGCCATGGCGTGGCGCTCGGCGATACGGTGACGGCAAGCGGACTGCTCGCCAGGGGCCTGCTTGTCGCCCCGTTCAGTCTTTCCGTGCCGGCCGTCGACGATTTCTATGTCGTCTGCCGCAACGAGATGCGGTCGGCGCCGATCGTGCAATTGTTCATCGACTGGCTGTTTGCCGAGAAAGAGCAGGCCGACCGCCGCGCCGACGCGCCGGTGGCGGGCCGCATCGGCACTCGCCGCAAGCGTCCGGCGCTCAAGGTGGTCGGCGCCAAGACCGCTTCCTGAGGCCGAAACTGCCGTAGGCGCCGCTTGCCGCAGGGGCTTCTTTTTGTCGGGCCAGCCCGCAAAGCGGGAGGCGCGTTCAAAAATTCGATGCTAAGAGGCATTTGGAGCAATTCCAGGAAAAGTGCGCAGCGGTTTTCCGTCCGGAATTGCGCTAGACAAAAGCTAGAGCGAGCAGCGAAGGCGCATTGAGCGATGGCAAAGACCGATATAGCGCGGCGCGTCTACAATCACACCTGGAAGCTCGACCCGATCGTCCGCAGCTTGCTCGACACCGATTTCTACAAGCTTCTGATGCTGCAGATGATCTGGGGCATGTATCCCAAGGTCGACGCCACCTTCTCGCTGATCAACCGCACCACCTCGGTCCGCCTTGCCGAGGAGATCGACGAGACGGAGCTGCGCGAGCAGCTCGACCATGCCCGCACCTTGCGCTTCTCTAAGAAAGAGATGATCTGGCTCGGCGGCAACACCTTCTATGGCCGCAAGCAGATATTCGAACCGGAATTCCTCGCCTGGCTGGAAAAGTTCCGGCTGCCCGAATACGAGCTTTCCAAGCGCGACGGCCAATACGAACTCGTTTTCAGCGGCCCGTGGATGTACACGACGCTGTGGGAGATCCCGGCGCTGGCAATCATCAATGAACTTCGATCTCGCGCGGCCATGCGGGCGTTCGGGCCGTTCGCGCTCGACGTGCTCTATGCCCGCGCCAAGGCCAAGATGTGGGCCAAGACCGAGCGGCTGAAGGCGCTGCCCGGCATCCGCATCTCGGATTTCGGCACCCGCCGCCGTCATTCCTTCCTGTGGCAGCGCTGGTGCGTCGAAGCGTTGAAGGAGGGCATCGGCGAGGCCTTCACTGGCACCTCCAACGTGCTGCTCGCCATGGACAACGATCTCGAGGCGCTCGGCACCAATGCGCATGAACTGCCGATGGTGTTCGCCGCGCTCACCAATTCGGAAAAGGAATTGAAACAGTCGCCCTACAACGTGCTGCAGGATTGGCAGCGCTACTACGGCGGCAACCTGCTGATCGTACTGCCGGACACCTTCGGCACCGCGGCGTTCCTGCGCGATGCACCGGACTGGGTCGCCGACTGGACCGGCTTCCGCCCCGACAGCGCGCCGCCGATCGAAGGCGGCGAGAAAATCATTTCCTGGTGGCGCGAAAAGGGCAAGGACCCCAAGCAGAAGCTGCTCATCTTCTCGGATGGGCTGGAGGTCGAGACCATCGAGGAAACCTACCGCCACTTCCGCGGCAAGGTGCGCATGTCCTTCGGCTGGGGCACCAACCTGACCAACGATTTCGAGGGCTGCGCGCCGACCGAGACCAACCGGCTAGACGCCATCTCGCTGGTCTGCAAGGTCACCGAAGCCAACGGCAGGCCGGCGGTCAAGCTTTCCGACAATCCGGCCAAGTCGACAGGCGACGAGAAAGAGATCGAGCGCTATTTGCGCATCTTCGGCCAGAAGGATCGCGTGGAGCAGTTGGTCAAGGTGTGAGGTGGGGGAACTCTTGCATAGTATGAGTTCCTTCGCGCCCCCCTCTGTCCTGCCGGACATCTCCCCCACTTGCGGGGAGATTGCGCCCTCATTGCTGCTTTCGCCAATCGCTGAAGTTGCAGAAGGAGAGCCGACGGCGGAACCGCCGATCTCCCCCCAAGCGGGGGAGATGTCCGGCAGGACAGAGGGGGGCGCCGTAGAGCGCTGCATTTCTGCAATCAGGCCCTTTCCCGGCCGTGTCATTTCCTTGGCTCTCCTGTCGCCCAGGCCCGCCTTCGCCCACGCCTCCGACCGCGGCCACGTCCTGCTTCTCCCCACCGGCTACTACGTCGTCGGTGGCGCGCTCGCCGTTGCCGCCAGCTTCCTTGTCCTGGCGCTACTGCCGCCGGACTCCCTCGACCGCTTCTGGCGCAAACGCCTGCCGCTTTTCGCCTTCGGCGACGGCGCGCGGACTGCCGTCAGCCTGGTATCCTTTGCCGGCTTTGCAATTCTGATTGCCGCCGGCCTGTTCGGCAGCCGCGATCCGCTCTCCAATCCGCTGCCGCTGACCGTATGGACATTGCTCTGGGTTGGCCTGGCTCTGTTGCAGGGGCTCGCCGGCGATCTCTGGTCGTGGGCCAATCCGTGGTACGCGCCGTGCCGCGTCGTCTCGCACCTGTTCGGCAGATCGCAGCCGTATCTGCTCCCCCAGTGGCTCGGCTATTGGCCGGCTTTCGTGCTGTTCTTCGCCTTCGCCTGGTTCGAGCTGATCGACCCTGCGCCTGACGATCCGGCGCGGCTGGCCTGGGCCGCCGGCGCCTATTGGCTGCTGAGCTTTGCCGCCATGCAGGTCTTCGGATACCGTGACTGGAGCCTGCGCGGTGAGTTCCTGACGGTGTTCTTTTCCATGGTAGCGCACTTCGCCATCGTCGAGCGCAACGAGGACGGCCGGCTCAAACTCTGCTGGCAGGGTGCCAAGCTGCTCGGTGCCGCGCCGCTACCGCTCAGCGGCGTCGCTTTCCTGCTGCTTGCGCTGTCGTCTGTGTCCTTCGACGGCCTGTCGAAAACCTTCTTCTGGCTAGGCTGGTTCGGCATCAATCCGCTGGAATTTCCGGGACGCACCGCTTTGATCGGCATCGGCAGTTTCGGCCTTGTGCTGAGCTTTGCCGTGCTTGCGGCCGTGTTCGTGCTCGCCGTCTTTCTTGGCCAGAACCTTGCCGGCAGCAAGCATTCGCTCGATCACGCCGCCGGGCTTTTGGTCTGGTCGATCGTACCGATCGCGCTCGCCTACCACTTCGCGCATTATCTGACGGCGCTGCTGGTCGACGGCCAATATGCGATTGCCGCTCTCTCCGACCCGTTTGCGCTGGGCTGGAACCTGTTCGGTACCGCCGACATGTCAATTGAAGCCGGCGTCGTCGCCGGTGCCGGTTCGGCGTGGTGGCTGTGGAACCTCCAGGCCGGCGTCATCATAGCCGGCCACATGCTTGCTGTGCTTGTCGCCCATGGCTTGGCCTGGCGGCTGCACGCCATTCCGGCTCGCGCCGCGCTCAGCCAGTTCCCGCTCACCGTGCTGATGATCGCCTACACCGTCCTCGGCCTATGGCTGCTTGCGACGCCGAGCGCCGGATGAACGAGGTGTGCGATGCCCGTCAATCGAACCTTGGGGAAAGCTCGCTTGCCACGTCAGAGCTTTGGTGATTTAGTTTGTACACATGCAATTTTTGCCCCTCTTAACAAGAGTGGCCTGCCTGCTACAGCCATTGGTCAAAGCTCAAAAAACAAGGGGAACTGCCGTGACTGACAAGAATGGGTTTTTCGATCTCTCCAGATCCGCTCTCACCCGCCGCACGGCGCTGAAGGGCCTTGCCGCCGGCGCCGGTCTTGCCGTCGCGCCGGGTTTCGTGCGTTACAGCCAGGCGCAGAGCTCGGCGCCGATCAAGATCGGTTTTCAGTCGCACCGCACCGGCATCGGCGCCGCCTATGGCCGCTGGTACGAGAAGACCACGGCGGCTGCCGTCAAGGCGATCAACGATGCCGGCGGCATCAACGGCCGACCGGTCGAGGTGATCATCGAGGATGACGGCACCGATCCCGGCCGGGGCGCCGAAGTCGTCGGCAAGTTCGCCTCCCAGCACAAGACCGACATCGTCTACGGTACGCTGTTTTCGCATGTCGTGATCGGCTCGGCGCCGGCCGCCGGCGAGGCCAAGATGCCCTATTTCGTTGTCAGCGAAGGCCACCACGTCGCCTCGACCAAGTTGAACCGCTACGTCTTCCAGCCCGGCATCACCGATGTGAAGAGCCAGATCCAGTCGATGGCACCGTGGATTGCCGCCAATGCCGGCAAGAAGGTGACGCAGATCTTCCCCGATTTCGCTTTCGGCTATGACCATCGCGACTACCTGCCGCCGGCGCTGAAGGCGCAAGGCGCCGAGGTCATTGCGCAGATCGCGATTCCGCCGACGGAATCCTCCTTCACCAAATATTTCCCGCAGATCCCCGCGGAGACCGAGGTGATCTACCACGTCATGGTCGGCCCGGCGGTGCTCACCTTCGTCAAGGAGCTCGGCGAGTTCTACGGCTCCAATCGGCCGCAATTGTTCGGCTTCATCGATTCGCTCGAAGCCACCGACATCAACAGCCCCGGCCTCGAATTCCTCGACGGTAGCCATTTCTGGGAAGGCTCGCCGCGCTACGCGCAGCCCGATGATTCCCCCGCACAGAAGGCCTACCGCGCCGCCGTCGGCATCGATGACAATGGTGCCGCCGTCGGCGACCCCAAGGACGTCTCCACCGCCGCGCACATGTTCGGCTGCTGGGAAACGCTCTACGTCGTCAAGAAGGCGATGGAGGATGCCGGCTACAAGGGCCCGGAAGACCGCGCCAAGCTGGTCGAGGCGACCGAGGCGTTGACCGAGTTCGCCGAGGGGCCCGAGCATCCGCAGGGACCGAAAACCTTCAACGGCAAGATCCACCAGTGCTTTGGTATCCAGAACATCTCCAAGGTCGAAGGCGGCCGGCTGAATGTCGTCCACAAGACCAAGATCGAGGACGGCCTCTATGAGCCTGAGGGGGATTACACGACGCAGACGCTGTGAGCTTGGTTTCATTAAGCACAGTGCGCTTCGGCCCACCCCCCTCTGTCCTGCCGGACATCTCCCCCTCAAGGGGGGAGATTGGCTGTCACCAGCGCTTTCGCCAATCGCAAAGGCCGGTAGGTGGCCGCCTTCGCGGGAACTGCCAATCTCCCCCCTTGAGGGGGAGATGTCCGGCAGGACAGAGGGGGGTGCGCCTCGCACCTGCGATGGGTGTGTAACCGATGCACTTCGGACCTCACCTGCTCCTCGCCGCTCTCGAAGGCCTCGTCACCTCCGCCGTGCTGGCGCTGACGGCGCTTGGCCTGTCGCTGGTGTTCGGCGTCATGCGCGTCGTCAATGTCGCGCATGGCGAGTTCTTCATGCTGGGCGCGGTGCTTGCCTGGGCGATCTCAACGGCGATATCCGGCCATCCGGCGCTCGGCTTCCTGGCCGCCCTGGTGCTGGCGCCGCTGATCGTCGGCCTGATCGCGCTGCTCGCCGAACGGCTGGTGCTGCGCCGGCTCAACTACAATCCGGAAGCCACCATCGTCGCCACTATCGGCATGCTCTACATCATCCAGCAATTGGCACTGACCTTCTACGGCCCGGAGGCGCGGCCGGTGGAGCCGCCGTTCAGCTACCGCATCCTCCTGCCGTGGTTCGGTTATTCCGGCTACAAGCTGTCGATCATCGCCGCGTCGGCGCTGCTGCTGGTCGCGACCTGGCTGGTGCTGACGCGCACGAAAATCGGCCTCGTCATGCGCGCCACGCAATATGACAGCGAGACGGCGCAGGCCTTCGGCATCCCGGTGACCAGAGTCTATGCCGGTGTTTTCGCGCTCGGCGCCATGCTGGCTGCTGTCGCCGCGGTGCTGATCGTGCCGATCAGCCAGGCCCACTATCTGATGGGGCAGGACCCGCTGTTGCTGTCGTTCATCGTCGTCATCATCGGCGGCCTCGGCTCGCTGCGCGGCACGGTCGTCGCCGCGGTGCTGATCGGCCTTTCCGACGGCATCATCTCGGTGTTCTTCTCACCGACGCTGGCCAAGATCATCGCCACCTTGCTCGTCGCCATGGTGCTGGTGTTCCGGCCGCAGGGCCTGTTCGGGACGACATCGCGATGAAGGATGCTTCGCCGGCAAAGCCATATGCGCTGCACCTCGGCGCCATCGCCCTGCTTTGCGGGCTTAGCTTCGTCCTGCCGGAATACCATCACGGCCTGCTCGCCCGCATCATGGTGCTGGCGGTCTTCGCCATGGGCTACAATCTGCTGTTCGGCTATGTCGGGCTGCTTAGCCTCGGCCATGCCATGTTCTTTTCAGCCGGGCTCTATGGCGCCGGCCTTGCCGTCATCCATCTCGGCTGGAGCGTGCCGGCCGCCTTCGCAGCCGGGCTTGCCTGCGGCGCGCTTCTCGCGCTGGGGATCGGGCTGCTGGCGCTGCGCACCTTCGGCGTCGCCTTCATGATCGTCACTATGATGTTCGCGCAGGTATTCTATCTCGTCATCCTCTATTTCGCTGCCTGGACCGGTGGCGACCAGGGCATGGTCGTGCCGCAGCCGATGCGTGTCCTTGTCCTGGGCAGCACGTCACTCGACCTCACCAACCCGACCGTGCGCTATATGAGCGCGCTGGCACTGTTCTCGATCGTGCTGCTCATAAGCCTGGCGATAGTCCGCTCCGGCTACGGTCGCGTGCTGGTCGCCATCCGCGAGAACGAAGAGCGGACCAAAATGCTTGGCTACGATACATTTTCCAACAAGCTCGCCGCCGTCGTCATCTCAGGCAGCATCTGCGCGGCTTCCGGCGCGGCCTATGCGCTGCTGTTCGGCTATGTCGGCTCGAGCTTCGCTTCGGTGCAATATTCCATCCTGCCGCTGCTCTGGGTGCTGCTGGGCGGCGCCGCCACCACGCTCGGTCCGCTGATCGGCACGCTGTTCATGTATTATGTCATCGACATCGCCAGCGGCTACACCTCGGCCTATCTGCTGATCGTCGGCATAGCGCTCATCCTGCTGGTGCTGTTCTTCCCGAGAGGCGTTCTCGGCAGCATCCGCCAGCGCTGGCTCGGGTGGTTGCCATGATGCCGCTGCTCACCACCAAAGGCCTGTCGCGCAGTTTCGGGGGCTTGCGTGCCGTCGACGGCGTCGACTTCGCGCTGATACCGGGCGAGATTCGCGCCATCATCGGCCCTAACGGCGCCGGCAAGACCACCTTCGTCAGCCTGGTCAGCGGCCGCATCCAGTCCTCGTCGGGCACGATCATCTTTGACGGCGCCGATATCACCAGCCTGCCTGCCTACGCCAGGGTTCGCCTTGGCATCGCCTATACGTTCCAGATCACCAGCGTCTTTGCCAATCTCAGCGCCTACGACAATGTTGCCCTGCCGGTGCAGCGCACGCTGACCGACGGCCGCTCGAAGGGCGCGGTTCACACCGGCGTCATGGCCGCGCTCGAGCGTACCGGCCTTGCCGACCGCGCGCAAATGCCGGCCGGGCAATTGTCCTACGGTCACCAGCGGTTGCTGGAAGTGGCGATGGGACTGGCACTGAAGCCGCGGCTGCTGATCCTCGACGAACCGACGCAAGGGCTGGCCGACAGCGAGATCGACAATTTCATCGAGCTGGTGCGCGAGATCGCCGATAGCGCCACCGTGCTTTTGATCGAGCACAACATGCCGGTGGTCATGCGGCTCGCCGACCGCATCACCGTCTTCAACGCCGGCAGGATTTTGGCTGAAGGCACGCCCGAGCAGATCCGCGCCAATGCCGCGGTGCAGGACGCTTATCTGGGGACCACCCATGACTGAGGTCCAGTCCAAGGCACTGACCGTTTCCGGGCTCGATTGCTTCTATGGCGAGGTCCAGGTGCTCTATGGGCTGGATCTGGTTCTGAACGAGGGCGAGGTGCTTTGCCTGTTCGGCCGCAACGGCGCCGGCAAGACGACGACGCTGAAGGCGATCATGGGCCTGGTGCCGGCAGCCGCCGGCTCGATCAGGCTCGAAGGGCGGGAATTGACCGGCTTGCCGGCGCACGAGGTGCCCAAGGCCGGCGTCGCCTACGTGCCGCAGGGCCGGCGGCTGTTCGCCGAGATGACGGTGGGTGAAAACATCGAGATCGGCCTGATGGCCCGCAACAAGGGCAAGGCGACGCGCGAAAACGTGCTCGATCTTTTCCCGCTGCTGCGCCAGCGCCTCAGGCAGCGTTCCGGCACGCTATCCGGCGGCGAGCAGCAGATGCTGGCCATGGCCCGCGCCCTGTGCCTGGAACCACAGGTGCTTCTGCTCGACGAGCCGACCGAAGGGCTGATGCCATCGATGATCGCCAAGATCCGCGAAACGGTGTCGAAGCTGCGTGCGCTTGGCGTGTCGACAATTCTTGTCGAGCAGCGCGTCGATGCCGTGCTCTCGGTCGCAGACCGCGTTTGCTTCATCGAAAACGGCCGCAACCGCGAGACGGTCGATGTCGAGGAACTGCGTTCCGATCCCTCCGCGGTCCGCCGCTATGTCGGCGTCGGATGATCAGGCAAAGAACAGCAAGCCGGCAAGCAGGAATGTCGGGATCAGCACCGCGCCCGACCATGCCATATAGCCAAAGAAGCTCGGCATCTTGATGCCGCGATGCCTGGCAATGGCATAGACCATGAAATTCGGCGCATTGCCGACATAGGTGTTGGCGCCCATGAACACCGCGCCTGCCGAGATCGCCGCCAGCGTCGAGGCGAGCTCGGTCATCAGATGCTGCGCATCGCCGCCAGCCAGCTCGAAGAACACCAGATAGGTCGGCGCATTGTCGAGGAAGGACGACAGCGCTCCGGTCAGCCAGAAATAGGCAAGGTTGTCCGGCGCGCCGGTCGGCGAACTGACGAGCAGCACCAACGGCGCCAGCGCGCCGTCGAGCCCGGCCCGCAATATGGCGACAACCGGCACGATGCAGATGAAGATGCTGGCGAACAGCTTCGCCACCTCGGCAATCGGCCCCCAGCTGAAGGCGTTTGCGCCGCGAAACTCCTTCGGCGAGACGACAAGCGAAGTGAAGGCCAGTATCAGGATGGCGGCGTCGCGCACCAGATTCTGCAGCTCGAGGCTGACGCCCTGAAAAGAGAAACTCACTCCCGGCTTCCAGGCAGCGGAAATCAGGATCGCGGCGATTACGCCGGCCAGCAGCGGGATGTTGGCCAGGCCGCGAATGCGCACCTTGCTGTCGGGCGTCGGATCCTTGATCTTCGGCGCGCCTTCCTCCCGGCGATGCATGATGATGTCGATCGCCAGGAAAACAGCCAGCACCACGCCGGCGACGAACAGCGTCTCGGGCAGCAGGTGAACTGTCGTCCAGAAGAAATCGACGCCGCGCAGAAAGCCGACGAACAGCGGCGGATCGCCCAGCGGCGTTAGCGACCCGCCGATGTTGGACACCAGGAAGATGAAAAAGATGACGACATGGGCGTTGAAGCGCCGGTTGTCGTTGGCGCGGATGAGCGGCCGGATCAGGATCATCGAGGCGCCGGTTGTGCCAATGATCGAGGCAAGCAGCGCCCCTCCCAGCAACAGCCCGGCATTGACCAGCGGCGTGCCGTGTATGTTGCCGGCAACGAAGATACCGCCCGAAATCGTGAACAGCGCAAACAGCAGGATGATGAACGACATGTATTCGGTGAGCAGCGCATGCAGCACCGCCTGCGTGGCGGACGGGATGCCGAAGGCGATGGCCAGCGGCCCGATCACCAACGCTGCCCAGAAGGCAGCGATCTTGCCGTAATGGTGCTCCCAAGCATGATGGAACAGCAGCGGGCCGGTCGCGATGCAAAGCAATAGCCCGGCAAACGGCAGCACCCACCAAAGCGACATGGCGGCGCCCGGCAATTCGTGCGCTTCGGCCGCGAGAACCGCATTCGGAGAAAAGATTGCTGCAATAAGTGCAGCACTTGCCGTCAACGCCGCAAACCGCATGAAGCCCTCAAAAGTCTGTCAGGTTCGGCTGGATGACGTTCAAATCAGTGTCACGCCGGCATCGCGCATCCGGCCCAGCATCCTCTCCACGGAGCCGTTGAGATCGATGCCGCGGCAGGCGTCGAGCCGCACGGACGTCTCAAAACCGAGCTTGACCGCGTCGAGCGCCGAAAAGGCGACGCAGAAATCCGTCGCCAGGCCGACCAGGGTCAGCATCTCGATGTTCCGATCCCGGAGATAGCCGGCAAGGCCGGTCGGCGTCGTCCGGTCGTTCTCGAAGAATGCGGAATAGCTGTCGATCGCAGGACGGAACCCCTTGCGGATCACCAACTCGGCCTTGCTCCAGGCGAGGCCCGAATGGAAATCCGATCCCAGGCTGCCCTGGATGCAGTGATCCGGCCACAGCGTCTGGTGGCCATAAGGCACGTCGATCGTTTCGAACGGGTGCTTGCCGGGGTGGCTGGAGGCAAAGCTCGAATGGCCGGCAGGGTGCCAGTCCTGCGTCAGCAGGACGTGCCCGGTCCGCCGGATCAGGTCATTGACCAACGGCACGATTTCGTCGCCACCGGCCACTTCAAGGGCGCCACCCGGGCAGAAATCGTTCTGCAGGTCGATAACGACAAGCGCTTCGTCGGCCATGGAGCCTCCTTATTTTCTTGGTCTTGAGCTTAGGCTCCAATGAAAACGCGACCGGACGCAGAAACTTGACCAGATGGCCGGCTGCGTCAACCTCTCATGGCATAACAAATGCGTTCCGGGTGCACCGGTGCCAACAGCCGTGCAAACTCTGGCTTTGACAATTCCTGCCGGCTTGATATCATTTGCATACGAATGAATTTCCTGCCTTGAATGCTCGGGAAAATCTTTCGGCAGGATCCCCTCTCGGGAAGCCCATTCTGGGAAGGCAAAGCGTGATCCGTTACGCAAAACCCACCACGGTCGACGACGCCCTCGCTTTGCTGGGCGAAGGGCAATGGCGCATCCTCGCCGGCGGCACCGACTTCTATCCGGCACAGGGCAGCAAGCCTTTCCGCGACAATGTCCTCGATATCAATGGCCTGGTGGCATTGCGCGGCATTGCCGAAGCCGAAAACCATTGGCTCGTCGGCGCGCGCACCACCTGGACCGATCTCGTCCGCCATCCTCTGCCGGCGGCTTTCGACGCGCTGAAGCAGGCGGCGCGGGAAGTCGGCTCGGTGCAGATCCAGAACGTTGCCTCGATTGCCGGCAATCTCTGCAACGCCTCGCCGGCCGCCGACGGCGTGCCGGCGCTGCTGGTGCTCGATGCCGAAGTCGAACTGCGTTCCGCTGTGGCGACCCGGCATCTGCCCCTTGCAGAATTCATCCTCGGCAACCGTCGCACCGCACTGCAGCCCGGCGAAATGGTCACGGCAATCCGCATTCCCAAACCCGCGACCGCCGGCAGCTCCGCCTTCGTGAAACTCGGCGCGCGGCGTTATCTCGTCATCTCCATCGCCATGGCCGCCGCACGCCTGGCCGTCGAAGATGGTATGGTCAGGAACGCGGCCGTCGCCGTCGGTTCCTGCTCGGTTGTCGCCAGGCGCCTGGCGGGTGTCGAGGCGGCGCTACGCGGCCGGCCCGTCGGCCACGCGCTGGCCACTGCGATCCAATCCGCACCGATGGACGAGTTGTCGCCGATCGGCGACGTGCGCGGCAGCGCCGAATATCGGCTGGACGCTGCGCGCGAGATCGTCGCCCGCGCCGTGCTTGGTGCGATGGGCGCTGTTCCCGACGAAAGGGCGGCGGCCTGATGGGCATGGAGCGCGCCGACATCGCCTTCGAAGTCAACGGCGCCGCCGTCAGCGTTTGTGTGCCGCCGGTGCGGCGGCTGTCCGCGGTGCTGCGCGACGAACTGCGGCTGACCGGCACCAAGATCGGCTGCGATGCCGGCGATTGCGGCGCCTGCACGGTGCTGGTCGACGGCGAGCCGGTCTGCGCCTGCCTGATGCCCGCGGCTTCCGCCTCCGGCACCGTGGTGACGACCGTCGAAGGCCTCGCCAATGGCCGGTTGTCGGCGCTGCAGGCTTCGTTCCTCAGCCATGGCGCAGCGCAATGCGGCGCCTGCACGCCCGGCCTGCTGGTCGCGGCAACGGCACTCCTGGACAGGACGCCTTGCCCGAGCGAGGCCGAAACGCAGGATGCACTGGGCGGCGTGCTCTGCCGCTGTACCGGCTACCGCAAGATCGTCGCCGCGGTGATGGATGCTTGGCGCCACGCCGACGGTCTCGATCAGCGCATGCCATCCTCTGGCCATGCCGTCGGCTCCTCCCCGATCCGCCTCGATGGCCTTCCGAAAGTCACTGGCGGCGAAAAATTCGGCGGTGATTCATTCCCGGCCGACGCATTGTCGGTGTTGGTGGTCCGCTCGCCGCATTATCATGCCGCTTTCACTTTTGGCGATCTCGGCAGCTGGGTGAAATCCCGTCCTGGCATTGCCGGCGTCTTCACCGCCGCCGACATTCCGGGAAAGAATTGTTTCGGCGTCATCGCGCCCTTCGCCGACCAGCCGGCGCTGGCCGAAGGGGTTTCGCGCTTTCGCGGTGAGGCGGTGGCGCTGGTCGCCGGCGAACGCGAGGCTATCCTCGATCTCGACCTAGCCGATTTCCCTGTCAGTTGGACCGAGTTGCCGCATTTTCTGGAAACTGGCGAAGCGCAGGCCGGCGGTGCGCAACTAGTCCATGAAAACCGGCCCTCGAACCTGCTCACCTCCGGCTTCGTGGAGCGTGGCGACCCCGAAGCCGCGCTCGCCGGTGCGGCTTTCGCCGTTTCCGGCGCCATCCACACTTCCTATGTCGAGCACGCCTATATCGAACCGGAAGCCGGCTATGCCTTCATGGACGGCGACACGCTGGTCGTCGTCGCCTGCACGCAGGCGCCCTATATGGACCGTGACGACACGGCAAAAGTGCTCGGCCTTGCCCCGGAACAGGTGCGCATCGTGCCGACCGCCACCGGCGGCGGCTTCGGCTCCAAGCTCGACGTCTCGCTGCAACCGCTCATCGGCCTCGTCGCCATGAAAACCGGCCGGCCGGCGGCGCTCGCCTACAGCCGCACCGAATCGATGATCTCGACCACCAAGCGCCATCCGGCTCTGATGAGAGCGAGCATCGGCGCCGATGCCGACGGCCGTGTCACCGGCATGATCTTCGCCGGCGATTTCAACACCGGCGCCTATGCCAGCTGGGGGCCGACGGTCGCCAACCGCGTGCCGGTGCACGCCTCCGGCCCCTATGCCACGCCGAACTATCGCGCCGAAGGCCGCGCCATCCACACCAACGGCCCGATTGCCGGCGCCTTTCGCGGTTTCGGCGTACCGCAGGCGACGATCATGCAGGAGACCCTCTATGACGAGCTAGCCGACAAGCTCGGCATGGATCGGCTCGACTTTCGCCTGAAGAACTGCCTTCGGAACGGATCCGAAACAGTCACCGGCCAGCGGCTCGAGTCGGGCGTCGGCATCGCCGACTGCCTCGAGGCCCTGCGCTCACATTGGCGGCGTGCCCTAACTGACGCCGACGCGTTCAACGCCCGTAGCAGCAGCGAAAAAAAACGCGGCGTCGGCGTCGCCTCTTGCTGGTACGGCTGCGGCAACACCTCGCTGCCCAATCCGTCGACCATCAAGGTCGGCATCTCGGCATCGGGCGAAGTCGTGCTGCATCAGGGGGCGGTCGATATCGGGCAAGGTTCGAACACTGTCATCGCGCAGATCTGCGCCGACGCGTTGGGTCTTCCGCTTGAAAAGCTGCGGCTGAAAGGCGCCGACACGGCGATCACCCCCGACGCCGGCAAGACATCGGCCTCGCGCCAGACCTTCGTCACCGGCAAGGCCGCCGAAAAGGCCGGCCGCGCCTTGCGCGATGAGATCTTGCGTTTCGCCAATGTCTCGGAAAAGGCGGCGATTGCGCTGGACGGCACAAGTCTGAGCATCGGGGAAGGCGAAGCGACGCGCCGCATCGATCTTTCCTCGCTGAAGGTAGACGCCGAAGGCTTTGTCTTCCGCGCCGAGGAAAGCTACGACCCGCCGACGCTGCCGCTCGATGCCAAGGGCCAGGGCAAGCCTTATGCCGTCTATGGCTATGGCGCCCAGATCGCCGAACTGGAGGTCGACCTCAGGCTCGGCACCGTGAAGCTTATAAAAATCACCGCCGCTCACGATGTCGGCAAGGCCATCAACCCTTTACTGGCAGAGGGCCAGATCGAGGGTGGCATCGCCCAGGGCATCGGCATGGCGCTGATGGAGGAATTCATCCCCGGCCGCACCGAA
The DNA here is from genome assembly GCF_040320645.1 of Mesorhizobium sp. M0633. Taxonomy (NCBI): domain Bacteria; kingdom Pseudomonadati; phylum Pseudomonadota; class Alphaproteobacteria; order Hyphomicrobiales; family Phyllobacteriaceae; genus Mesorhizobium; species Mesorhizobium sp. M0633. The sequence goes on along the minus strand of NZ_JAMYQC010000005.1, from coordinate 74,468 downwards.
AACCTGCACGATTATCTGATCCCGACGATCGGCGACGTGCCACCGATCGAGACCATCCTGATAGAAGTTCCGGATCCGGAAGGACCCTTCGGCGCCAAGGGTTTGGGCGAGCATGTGCTGATCCCGACGGCGCCGGCGATCCTCAACGCCATCCGCCACGCCACCGGTGTGCTGGTCACCAAAATTCCGGCGACGCCGACCCGCATCCGCGCCGCCATCCTCGACAAGGAGGCGCGCCGATGAGCGAGCTTGCCGAACGCTTCGAGACGCATGATCCCGGCGAGAAGCTGGTGGCCGAGAAGATCCGCTGCGATGCCTGTCCGGTCATGTGCTACATCGCCGATGGCCGCACCGGCGCCTGCGACCGCTACGGCAATGTTGGCGGCAGGATCGTGCGGATGGATCCACTGACCATCCTCGACCACGCGGCCGAGACCGGCGCCGCAATCGTACCCTTTGCCGAAGAAGGCGAGGCATGGGACGGCGAACTGGTCAACACCGGCCGCCGCTTCGTCACCGCCATCGGCGCCGGCACCACCTATCCCGATTACAAGCCGGCGCCCTTCATCGTCAGCCAGGAGGTCGAGGGCGTCGATCTGGTCACCGTCGTCACCGAGGGCATCTTCTCCTATTGCGGCGTCAAGGTGAAGATCGACACCGACCGTCATATCGGCCCCGAAACGGCGACGGTCCGTGCCCAAGGCGAGGCGATCGGCCATGTCACGACCGGCGAATACGGCTCGCAGATGCTGTCGCTGGGCGGCGTACATCATTTGACCGGCGGCTCGAAGGCTGAAGGGCGCGCCACCTGCGACGCCATGCTCGCCCTGTGCAACCGCAAACCGGTTGAACTCGTCATCGACGGCGGCGCCACCGTCATCGTCGAAGCCGGCAAGCCGCCGGTCATCGACGGTAAGCTCGAGCAGCGCATGCGCGTCGGCTGCGGTTCGGCTACCATAGGCATGTTCGCGACCCAATGGCGCGGCCTTGTCGACGAGGTGGTGGTGGTCGATGACCACATCACCGGCGTCGTCTCCGAGCATCAGGCCGGCAAGGTGCTTGGCTGGCAGGATACCGGCATCAAGATCATCGGCCGCCGTTCGACGCCGGGCCGTTATTTCAAGGTGTCGGAGCCCGGCCTCGGCTGGGGCGGCACCAGCATTTCCGACCCGCTGTCGATCCTTGGTGAATGGAACGCCAAAAAGGGTGCGCGCCCCGGCATGTCGCTGCTGATGGTCTCGACCACCGGCGAGCAATTCGCCTATTACGAGCTCGACGACGAACTGAAGCCGGTCCAGAAACCGTTCCCGGAGCGGCTGCGGAAGTCGGTCGAACTGATTGAGGACAATTGCGAGCCGGCGCTCTGCACCGTGCTTTTCGTCGGCGGCGCCGGCGGCTCGCTGCGCGCCGGTGTCACCGAGAACCCGGTCAATCTGACCCGCTCGGTGCAGGGCTTGACGACCTATGTGACGGTCGGCGGCGCGCCGGTCTATGTCTGGCCGGGCGGCGGCATCACGCTGATGGTCGACGTCACCCGCGTGCCGGAAGGCGCCTTCGGCTATGTGCCGACCCCGGCGCTGGTGGCGCCGATCGAGTTCACCATGCGCCGCGACGATTATGTCAGGCTTGGCGGCTACGAAGGCGAAATCCGCAGCGTCGACGATATCCTGGCCAAGGGCGGCGAATATCTCAATCCGCGCCGCGGCACGGCCGCACCTCGTGACAATCCCTGGCCGCCGCTGGCGCAGTTGCGTCGCGCGGCCGCAAACGGGGCCGGGCGATGAACGGCCCGCAGGCGCATTGGCTCGAGGACGGCCGGAGGCTTCACCTCAATCATGGGCCGATCGACCTGATCGCCGAGGCATTCGGCGAGGCGAGTGAATGCAGCGCCGCATATCGCCAGGCAGTGGTGCGCTTCCAGACAATCCTGCCCGAACTGGTCGAAGAGTTGCCCGAACTGCGGCGCCCGGCCGCTTCGCGGCCACGTGCTTTCGCTGGCCCGACGGCGCGCCGCATGGAAGCGGCGGTCGTTCCGCTAGCGAAACAATTCGTCACACCGATGGCGGCCGTCGCCGGCTCGGTAGCCGACGAAGTGCTTGGCGCGCTGCTTGCCGGCCGCCGGCTCGAGCGCGCCTATGTCAACAATGGCGGCGACAGCGCGATCTATCTCGGCCACGGGCAGTCGATGACGCTTGCCATTGCCGGGACAGGTCATGGGTTGGCAGATCGTCTCACGATCCGCCCCGAAGACGGGATCCGCGGTGTGGCGACAAGCGGCTGGCGCGGCCGCTCCTTTTCGCTGGGCATCGCCGACGCGGTCACGGTGCTGGCGCGAACGGGTGCTGAAGCCGATGCCGCCGCGACCTTGATCGCCAACGCCGTCGACCTGCCCGGTCATCCGGCAGTTAGGCGCGTACGGGCGCGCGATCTCGCACCTGACAGCGACCTCGGCGACCGTTTGGTGACGCAGGGCGTGGGGCTGCTTTCCGCCGCTGAAATCGCTATTGCGCTGGAAGGCGGATTTGCCGTTGCCGAGGAGTTTCGGCGGCGCGGCCTGATTGCCGCCGCGGCGCTTTTCCTCGGCGGTCAGGCACGCATCGCAGGTCCGATGGCGCTCGCCAATAAGGTTTTAGAGAGGGAAATTGCTCATGCCTGAGTTTCCGATCCGCAAGATCACCGTGCTGACCGAAGAGATTTTTCACGAAGGCGGGCCGGTGGCGAAGGTGCCGCGGCGCCGCGCGGCGGCCATGGCTGTGGTCAAGAACCCGTTCGCCGGCCGTTACGTCGAGGAACTGCAGAGCGCCATGGAGGATTTGAAGCCGCTCGGGCTGCTGCTCTCCGACAGGCTTGTTGCCGCATTGGGCGGCGACGTCAAACAGATCGACGGTTACGGCAAGGGCGCCATCGTCGGCATGGCGGGCGAGCTGGAGCATGGCGCGCTGTGGCATGTGCCGGGCGGCTATGCCATGCGCGAACGGCTCGGCGACGCCAAGGCGATCGTGCCCTCGGCGAAGAAGGTCGGCGGCTTCGGCGCGCGGCTCGATGTGCCGCTCGGCCACATCAACGCCGCCTATGTGCGCAGCCATTTCGATGCCATGGAAATCGGCATCAGCGATGGCCCCCGTCCCGACGAGATCCTGTTTTGCCTCGCCATGACCTGCGGCCCGCGCGTGCACGACCGCATGGGTGGGCTGGCGGCCAAGGACATTAAGGCATGGGATGGGCTGCGGTGAGCGCCGAGGACAATCTGCTCAAGCTGGTCGAGGCCGAGGAGCCTGACGAAAACGACTATCGCTTGCAGGAGCAGGTCGGCTTCATCCTGCGCAAGGCGCATCAGCGCCATGTCTCGATCTTCGCCGCACACATCGCCGATCTGACGCCGCCGCAATTTGCCGCTTTGGCCAAATTGCGCGACGTCGGCGAGACCTCGCAGAACCAGCTTGGCAGCCTGATCGCCATGGATGCGGCGACCGTGAAGGGCGTCATCGACCGGCTGAAAGCGCGTGGCTTTGTCGAACTTAGCAAACACGAAGTCGACAAACGGCGCCTGCTGGTCAATCTGACCGCCGAGGGGCGCGACGCGATCGAGCGGCTGATTCCGCTTGCCCGTGAGATAACGCAGGAAACGCTGGCGCCGCTTTCCGCCAAGGAAGCGGCCATTTTCATGAAGCTACTGGCCAAGCTGGCTTGAGCTGCTGCCTGCCGGCATTTGGTTGTTGTTCCTGCCGGGCGCTGAACGCCCGGCAGGAAAGCCTCGTCTCAGAGGCCGTTGTCCTTCAGGATCTGGGCGGCATTTTCCTTGGTGATCTTCTGCGTCGGCAGGGTGATGGTCTTTTCCACCTTCTCCCCGTTCAGGAACTTGATCGCCTGCCGCAGCCCTTCGGCGCCCGGCGTCACATAAGTGAACGTCGCCGTCAGCTCGCCATTGGCGACCAGCTGCACGCCTTCATTGGGCAGGCCGTCGATGCCGATGAACTTGATGTCCTTCTCACGTCCGACGTCCTTGGCGGCAAGATAGGCGCCATAGGCCATCGGATCATTGTGGCCGTAGACGAGATCGATTTTCTCGTTGTTGCGCAACGCCGTCGCCATGATGTTGTAGGCCTGGTCCTGCTTCCAGTCGCCCGACTGCTGGTCGAGCAGGTATTTTATGCCCGGCTCCTTGTCGGTGAATTCATGGAAGCCGTCATGGCGGTCGTGTGCCGGCTGGGTGCCCATGCCGCCCCAGATCTCGACGACGTTGCCGGCGGCCTTGCCCTTGCCGCCAAGCAGCTCGACGGCATATTCACCGGCAGCCCGGCCGATCAGCTTGTTGTCGCCGCCGACGAACTGCGTGTAGTCGTTGGTTTCGACGTTGCGGTCGAGCACGAAGACGGGGATCTTGGCATCGATCGCCTGCTGCACGACACCGGTCAGGCCGGCGGATTCTTTCGGTGATACCAAGAGCGCATCGACCTCCTGACGGATAAGGTTTTCGACATCGGCGACCTGCTTCTCGGTCTTGTCCTCGCCGTCGGTGATGATCAGCTCGACTTCCGGATGCTTGGCCGCTTCGGCCAGGATGTCCTTGTTGAACTGAGCCCGCCAGGGTTCGATGGTCGTCACCTGCGAGAAGCCGATCTTCCACTTCTTGTCCTGCGCATGGGCGCCGCCGGCAAGCATGGCGGTCGTGGTCAGGAGTGCCGCTGTCAGCCCGGCGAGCTTCAACAATTCACGTCGTTTCATTTCTTGTTTCCTCCAATATTCAGAGACGCGGTCTCTTGCGACGGCCGCTTTGCCGCGGCCGTTTCCTTGTGCGCTTGCCCACCGGGCAGTCGCAGATAGAAGAGAAGATCACCGGCACTGCGCTCCTGTACGAGCACGGTACCGATGATGATCATCCCCTTCAGCACCAGCTGAAGGTTCGAATTGATGTTGTGCAGCTGCAGGATGTTCGAGAGCAGCCCGAAGATCAGCACGCCGCAGAACGTCCCGGTCAGGCTGCCGCGTCCGCCCATCAGGCTGGTGCCACCGATGACCACGGCGGCAATCGCGTCGAGCTCCAGCCCGGCGCCGGCGTCCGGCTTGCCTTGCCGGTACTGCGCGACATAGAGCACCGCCGCGATGCCGGCCAGCAGCCCTGACACGGCATAGGTGGCGATCTTCACGCGGCCTGCGGCGATGCCCGACAGCCGCGCCGCCTCCTCATTGCCGCCGATCGCATAGACATAGCGGCCGAACGGAGTGAAGCGCAGCACGGCGCCGTAGATCAGGATGGCGCCGAGGAAGAACAGGCCCGGCATCGGGATCACGCCGAATACCAGCGAGCGCAGCATTTCGAAATCGGCGGTGGCATTCGAGCCGGTGTAGACCGGCAGCACCGCATTGTTCTGGCCGGCCGTCAGCCGGGCGATGCCGAGCGCAGTGACCATCATCGCCAGCGTCACGATGAAGGGCTGCAGCCGCCCGGCGACGATGATGAAGCCGTTGAGCGCGCCGAACAGCAGGCCGACGCAAGGCGCCACCAGCAGCACGCCGAGCACGCCGAATTTTGAGCCCACCTGCGGCAGCAGGAACCACAGCACCAGACTGCACAGGATCACCCCGACAATGCCGGGTGTCACCAGCCCGCGAACGCTGTCCAACCTGATGTCGTGCGTGGCCTGCGCGCCGGCGCGGGATTTTTCGATGTTCAGCAGGATGAAACGAGTGACGAGAATGCCGAGGCAAAGGGCTGCCAGGGCAACTGTCGGCACCCCCAGCACCACCGCCGGCGTCACGCCGGGGACCGTCAGCAGCATGGCACAGACGACCGTGCAGATAGCCATCAGCGAGCCGACGGAAAGGTCGATACCGCCGGTGATGATCACCGCAGTCATGCCGGTGGCAATCAGCCCGGTGGTCGACACCTGGCGCAGCACATCGAGCAGGTTGCCGTAGGACAGGAAGATGTTGTTGCCCTTGGAGCTGATCGGCGAGCCGAGCACGCCGATCAGGAAGATGGCGATCAGGCCCCAATAGAGCTTCGTCCGGGACAGGATATGCAAAATGCTCATGCGGCAGGCCTCGTCATCGTCCGTCGCGGCGCCGCAAGCCGCATGATGGCCTCCTCGCTGGCTTGCGCGCGGGACAGGATTTCCGTCTGGCGGCCGTCGGCCATGACCAGGATACGGTCGGAAAGATGCAGCAGCTCCGGCAATTCCGAGCTGATGACGGCGATCGCCAGCCCGTCTCGCGCCAGCTTGAAGATGAGATCGTAGATTTCCCGCTTGGCACCGACATCGATGCCGCGTGTCGGCTCGTCGAGCAGCAGCACCCGCGGCCTCGTCGCTAGCCATTTGCCGATGACGACCTTCTGCTGGTTGCCGCCGGACAGCGTGCCGGCCGGCTGCTCGACGGTCTCGCAGCGAATGCCGAGCGCCTTGACGGCGTCCCGTGCCAGCCCTTGCTCACCGGCCAGCGAGCGCACGCCGAACCGCGCCAGCGCGCCGACCAGCGGCAGCGCGACATTGTCGGTGATCGAGGCCTCGAGATGCAGGCCTTGCGTCTTGCGGTCTTCCGTGACCAGAGCGATGCCGAGCCGGCGCGCATCGCGCGGCGAACGGATTTCTACTGCCTCGCCATCGAGCCTGATCTCACCGCCGGCACGTCCGCCGCTGGACCCGAAGATGGTTTCCAGGATTTCGGTACGGCCCGAGCCCAGCAGCCCGCCGATACCGAGGATTTCTCCTGCGGCAAGATCGAAGCTGACGCCGTCGAGCACGGTGCGCCAACCATGGCGATTGGGCTTCGCCAGCGACAGCTCGCTTACGGACAGGACCGTGTTGCCACCGGGGATGCGGTGCTCCTGGGAGGAAGCAAGCAGGTTTCGCCCGACCATCGCCGAAATTATGGCGTCTTCGTCGAGCTTGTCCATCGCCCACGTCAGGACGTGGCGTCCATCGCGAAACACGGTGACGCGGCTGGCCAGATGCATGACCTCGTCGATGCGGTGCGAAATGTAGACGATCGCCACGCCGCTGTCGGCGAGCTGGCGGATGATGCGGAACAGCCGCTGGCATTCGGCTGGCGAAAGCGCCGAGGTCGGCTCGTCCATGATCAGAATGCGTGCCGACATCGACAGCGCCTTGGCGATCTCGACCAGCTGCTGTTCGCCGACGCGCAAGGCACCGACGCGTGCATCCGGGTCGAGCTCGATGCCGAGCCTTTGCAAGAGCGTTCCGGCGGCGCGGCTGCTCGTCTTGCGGTCGACGATCAGTCCGGCGATCAGCTTCTCGCGGCCGAGAAAAATGTTGTCGGCGACGCTGAGTTCGGGGACGAGGTTCAGCTCCTGGTGGATGATGGCGATGCCGGCGCGCTCGGCTTCGCGGACGCCGGCAAAGCGCACCGGATAGCCATCGATACTGACCGTTCCGTTATAGTCCGTATAGACGCCGGACAGGATCTTCATCAGCGTCGACTTGCCGGCGCCGTTCTCGCCCATCAGCGCATGGACCTCGCCGCGCCGCAGTTCGAAGCCGACATCGACGAGCGCGGCGATACCGCCGAAGGACTTGGAGATGTGCTCGGCGCTCACTACGATAGCCGAGCCGTCCGCCGTAGCGCCTTGCGCAGGGATGGAATTGCCGTGCTGCATGACAAGGACGGCCTCCCTCCGTCGTCACCGAACACCTCAAACGCTAATCTAAACGTTTCGATCATGTCAAGGCAATATCTGGAGCCTGAGATTGTTCCATTTCAATTCTTGCGCAAAATCATAAGATTCCGTACGTATTGCTACCGTGGAGTGGTGAAACGTTTCGAAAATGACAGCGTCAGGACGAAAAAAGCAGCGCAAATTCACGGCTCCGACCATGCTTCATGTGGCCGAGGCCGCGCGTGTTTCCGTGGCCACCGTATCGGCGCTGATCAACGGCACCGCGACCGTCAGCCCCGAGCTCAGTCAGCGCATCGAACAGGCGATCCGCGACATCGGCTACAAGCGCAACGCCATTGCCCGCAGCCTGAAGATGGGCACCACACGCACCATCGGGCTCACCGTCCCACACATCACCAATCCGTTCTTTACCGACGTGGTTTCGGTCATCCAGCAGGCTTTCGACAGGGCCGGCTACGCCGTCATGCTGTGCTGCACCGACGAGCACCTGAACACGCAGGACGACCAGATCAGGCTGCTGCTCGACCGCATGGTCGACGGACTGATCGTCGCGCGTGTCGGTGACGGCGCGATCCTCAAACGGATTGTCGACGACGCCAATGTGCCGGTCGTGCTGCTCGACCGTGTTTGCCAGGGTGTCGACACCGATGCCGTCGTTCTCGACAATCAGCGCGCGGTGTTCGACGCCATCACTTACCTGATCGATCTCGGCCATCGGCGCATCGGCTACATCTCCGGCTCGTTCGATATCTCGCCGATGCATGACCGCATGGCGGGATACCGCGAGGCCCTCCAGGCCGCCGGCCTGCCGGCCGAGGCCGAACTCGTCCGCTTCGGCAACTTCCATGAAGTCGACGGCTACAATGCCACCATGCAGCTGCTTTCGCTGCACGACCGGCCGAGCGCCATCTTTTCGGCCAACAACCCGATGGTGATCGGCACCATGAAGGCCATTCGCGATATCGGCCTGTCCTGTCCGGAGGATATTTCGGTCGCCTGCTTCGACGACTTTCCGTGGTCGGATGTGTTCCGGCCGCAATTGACCACGGTCGCACAGCCGGTGCAGGCGATTGGCGAACAGGCGGCCAATCTGCTGCTCGACCGGCTCGCCGGAAACAGGGATGCGCCGCCGCGCAAGCTGACGCTCAAGGGACGCCTGATGATCCGCAATTCATGCCGTCCGCTAGGTGCGACTGCGCAGAGCGTCAGCGCGTAGCGCTTGGGCTCTGTTCAGAAACTTTGCAATGCCGGACGGACAGCGCTCCCTCTGTCCTGCCGACCCCGGGCCTTCGCAGCCACTACGGGCGTTCGTCGTTCGAAAACCGAGCAATTGAAGGACGCGGCGCCGATCGAGCCAAGTGGCCAACAATCAGCCAGCCGACAGTCAGGAAAATCTTGGCAATCGAAGCATGTCGGATTAGGAATATGACGAGATGCGGCTGATCGTTCACACGGGCGCCGGCTTGAGTCATGCGCGTGAAATCGATCCTAATTGGGCTGGGACTTGCTGGGATGGTCGCATTCTCCGGCTGCACCACCGGCGGAGCATTACAGACCTTTCCCCAGGCCTATGGCGGCCTCACCGACGCCGGTTTCCGCATTCCGCCGGTTCCGATCTACAAGGTCGACCCAAAGTTCCGTCGGCAGACAGTGCCTTATGCAACTGACGAGGAGCCTGGCACCATCATTGTCGATACAGGAGCGAAGTTTCTCTACTACGTGCTGGGAGACGGTCAGGCACTGCGCTACGGCATCGGCGTCGGCAAGGCGGGCTTCGAGTGGCATGGCACTGCTCACGTTGCGAGGAAGCGCGAATGGCCGGATTGGAGCGCGCCGTCCGCGATGATCGTGCGCGAGCAGAAGCGAGGCCGCATCATACCGGCCCATATGGAGGGCGGACTCGTGAACCCGCTCGGTGCGCGGGCGCTTTATCTTTTCAACGAGAAGGGTGACACTGGATATCGCCTGCACGGTAGCCCCGAATGGTGGTCCATCGGCAAAGCCGTGTCTGCGGGCTGCATTCGCCTCATGAACCAGGACATCATCGATCTCTATGACCGCTCCACAATCGGCACCAAGGTGATCGTTATTTAGTGGACGCCGCGTTTCCCGCTAACGGACGAGCATGACGGATCGAAAACCTCCGCGTAAAACGCGCGAAATGTTCGCTATGTCTTCGCACACCTGTTCGCGATGTTCCCTGCCTAAGGCCGGCCTTGCCCGCAACAGTGGCAAGTGGCGAACCAACTCTCAGGCAGCTTCCGACAGCGATTTGTGAGCGTCGGCCAGGATCTCGAACGAGCGCACCCGCGCCGCATGGTCGAAAATCTGCGCTGTGACCATCAGCTCGTCGGCCCCTGTGCGGCGCACAAACGCCTCGATGCCTTGCCTGACCGTTTCCGGGGAGCCGACGGCGGCGCAGGAAAGCGCCTGGCCGAGCATGGTCTTGGCCATTGGATCGAGGTCGCGCTCATATCCTTCGACCGGCGGCGGCAATCGGCCGGGCCGGCCGGTGCGCAGATTGACGAAGGCCTGCTGCAGCGAGGTGAACAACAGCCGCGCCTCGGCATCGGAAGGAGCGGCGAAGACGTTGAGGCCGAGCATCACATAAGGCTTGTCGAGCTGCTCCGAAGGCTGGAAACGCGAGCGGTAGATCTCCAGAGCATGGTCGAGCTCGGCCGGCGCAAAATGCGAAGCGAAGGCGTAGGGCAGGCCGAGCATGGCGGCAAGCTGCGCGCCGTAGAGGCTGGAACCGAGAATCCAGATCGGCACCTTTTCGCCTTCGCCGGGCACCGCGCGGATGCGTTGGCCGTCTTCGGCCGGCTGCAAGTAACCCATCAGCTCGACGACGTCCTGCGGGAAATTGTCGGCGCCAGCGTCGAGGTTACGGCGCAGCGCCCGTGCCGTGGCCATGTCGGTGCCGGGCGCCCGGCCGAGGCCGAGATCGATGCGGCCAGGATGCAGAGCGTTAAGCGTACCGAACTGCTCGGCGATGACCAGCGGCGAATGATTGGGCAGCATGATGCCGCCGGCGCCGACGCGTATCGTATTGGTGCCGCCGGCCACATGGGCAATGACCACCGAGGTGGCGGCGCTGGCGATGCCCGGCATATTGTGGTGCTCTGCCAGCCAATAGCGCCGGTAACCCAGCCGCTCGGCATGACGGGCGAGATCGAGCGAATTGGCGAGTGACTGTGAAGCGTTGCTGCCTTCGACGATCGGCGACAGGTCGAGAACGGAAAGAACGGTCATCGGCGCGGGTTTCCTGTGGGCCGAAGGGATGTAGGAAGCCGTTGCCGAGGCGGCAAATTCAAAATGTTGATGGAGCGCTGAGGGCACAACGGACGTGCGACCGATGCAAGGTCGTGATCTGCCCCATCGGGGGGACGCTTTTGACCCTTTAAGCCGCTACTTTTTCACCTCGGGAATCTCTTCGTCCTCGATCGCTGCCGTATGCTGCGCCGCCAGGAAATTGCCGACATGACTGAGGCCGTCGAAATGATCGCAGAACACCTTGATGACGACCAGCAGCGGCACCGCCAGCAGCGCGCCGACAAAACCCCACAGCCACGACCAGAAGGCGATGGCGATGAGGATCGCCACTGCGTTGATTTCGAGACGGCGGCCGACCACCGTCGGCGTCACGAACTGGCCTTCGACGACATCGCACATAAGGACGAAGGCCGGCGCCAGCAGCGCATAGGAAATCGTGTCGAAGCTTATCAGCGCGATGATCGTAACCAGCGTGATGGTGGTCAGCGCCCCGATATAGGGCAGGAAATTGAGCAGAGCCGCTGCCGCGCCCCAGACCTGCGCGTTGGGCACGCCGAGCGCCCACAGGCCGAGCCCGATGACCACGCCGAGACATGTATTGATGACCGTGACAGTAAGCAGATAATGCGAGATTTCACGTTCTACGTCGTAGACGACGCGCAGCGCCCGCTTCTTTTCGCTGAGACTGGGGAAGGACTGGACGATCTTTTCATAGAACATCGTGCCCGAGGCGAGCAGGAACAGCGACAGGACGAAGACGATGGTAACGCTGGCGCCGGCCGACAGCACATTGCCGGCGGCCTGCGAGAGAATACCGGATGGCGCCGTCGCCACCCTCTGAACGCCCGGCTCCTGGGATGTCTGTGTCAGGCCCTCGATCTGGCGCGAAATCTCCACGATCCGTTCGAACGGACGGCGCAGTTGTGCCAGACGTTCGGTAAGCTGCTGGCCGATCGTCGAGGTGTTGTTGATGAGGTCGATGACCGGGCCGCTGAGCAGAAATCCCGCGACGGCGACGAGGCAGAACGAAAGCAGCACCAACAGTGTCGCTGAAATGACATCGGGCATGCCATGCTTGCGCAGGAAGCGAACGATCGGCGTCAGCGTCAGCGCCAGCAGGAAAGCCAGAATGACCGGCATGAAGAAGGCGCGGGCGAAGTAAAGCGCGTAGATCGCCATGAGAATGAAGATGCCGACGAGCAGCGAACGCATCAGATGCGCATCCGCCCGCGCCTCGACGCGCGGATCCGGGCTTTCGGCAGCGCTTGCGCCCGAAGCGTCGGGTTCGGCTTTCATTCTGACCCTCGGCGGCACACCGCGATTGGTGCAGACCGTTGGCGAAAACGCCTCTGTCGCTTCAAGGTTCCGTTAGCCGGCGTCACCGGCAAGGCCGCCTCGCGGCCTTGGCAATGAATCAGGTGACTGGGAATCAGGCAACCGGCGCCGCCACGGCGGGAACGGCCTTAGCAGTTTCCCGGCGCACGATCGGCGCCACTTTGGTGCCGTAGAGTTCGATGGCCTTCATCACCTTGGCGTGCGGCATGGTGCCGATCGCCATTTGCAGCAGGAAGCGGTCGTTGCCGAATATCCTGTGCTGGGCAATGATCTTCTCGGCCACCTGTTCTGGATTGCCGACGAACAGCGCGCCGTTTGGGCCGCGCGATTGGTTGAAATGCGCCCGCGATGTCGGCCCCCAGCCGCGCTCGCGGCCGATGCGGTTCATCACCTCGGCCTGCGGCCCGTAAAAATCGTCGGCTGCCTGGTCCGTGGTGTCGGCAATGAAGCCGTGCACGTTGAGACTGGTGGCAAGGCTTGCCGGATCGTTGCCGGCGCGCCTGGCTGCATCCCTGTAGATGTCGAACAGCGGTGCGAACCGCGCCGGCTCGCCACCGATGATCGCCAGTGCCAGCGGCAACCCGAGCACGCCCGCGCGGGCGACGGATTGCGGTGTTCCACCGACGGCGATCCAGATCGGCAATTTGTCCTGCAAGGGCCGCGGATAGACGCCGCGGTCGTTGATCGGCGCGCGCAGACTGCCCGACCAGGTCACCTTGACATGATCGCGGATGGCGAGCAGCAGGTCGAGCTTCTCGGCGAAGAGCTCGTCATAATCTTCGAGATTGTAGCCGAACAGCGGAAAGGACTCGATGAACGAGCCGCGCCCGGCCATGATCTCGGCACGGCCGCCGGACAGAAGATCGAGGGTGGCAAACTGCTGGAAGACGCGCACCGGATCGTCGGACGACAGCACGGTGACAGCGCTGGTCAGCCTTATGCGCTTGGTCCGTTCGGCCGCCGCCGCCAGCGCCACCACCGGAGCCGAGGCAGCATAGTCGGGACGGTGGTGCTCGCCGAGACCAAAGACGTCCAGCCCGACCTGGTCGGCGAGCTCGATCTCCTCGATCAGGTTGCGCAACCGCTCATGCGCACCGATCGCACCGGGACCTGGTTCCGGGCTGACGTCGGCGAAGGTGTAGAGACCGAGTTCCATAGTGTGTCATCTCAGCGTTTTGTCTTGGCGCTACACGTAGCGATCAGTCCGCCGCCCCGCCAGATGCCTGGATGGTGAACAGTGCGGGTGCCTTTCAGCCGAATTCAATCGAAATGGCGTCTCCCGGCTGCAACAGATCAGAATTTCATGGCTGGCATACCGTTTTGGCGCTTGAACTCTCGGTTTTCGCGCGTATGTAAGCCTCGCAAATTGACTTCAGGGAAGTGGACTTGGCTATCTATAGGGAAAAAGACGTTTTCGAGCGGCGCAATGCCGCAAACGAGGCAAAGAAGGCGCTTCTGGAGCGCTTCAAGGCAAAGCCGGCGCCAGATGATCCAGCGGTGCTGGCACGACAGGCCGAGCGCAAGGCGATCCTCGAGGCCCGCGCGATACGCGAGGCCGAAAAGGCCAGGCTGAAGCAGGAAAAGCTGGCGCGCGAAGCGGCCGAAAAGGCCGAGCGCGAGGCAGCCGCCGAAGCGGCACGCATCGCCGCGGAAGAAGCCGCACAGGCCGAAGCGAAGATCCGGGAAGCTGAAGAGAACGAGCGCATCGCCCGTTTTCTTGCCGACGAGGCGGAACGCAAGGCCAAGCGTGATGCGCGCTATGCGGCGCGCAAGCAGCGCACCGGCAGGACGCCGCCCGGCTTCTCCGCGCGATAGCGCTTTCCGGCGCTGATCAGCCGAATTCAAGAATCAGGGCCGCCTTGCAGCGGCCCCGCACGCGTTCGTCCGTCAGAATCGGCTAAGCCGCGAGCTTCAGTCCCATGATGCCGCAGACGATTAGCGCGATGCAGGCCAGCCTGATCGCCGTCGCTGGCTCGCCGAGCAGCCATATCCCCAACAGCGCCGTGCCGACGGTGCCGATGCCGGTCCACACCGCGTAAGCGGTGCCGACCGGCAACGCCTTCAGCGCCAGGCCGAGCAAGGTCAGGCTGACGATCATCGAGGCTACCGTCAGGACGCTCGGCAGCGGCTTCGAGAATCCGTCGGTGTATTTGAGGCCGATCGCCCAGCCGATCTCGAACAGTCCGGCGAACAACAGGAAGATCCACGACATCGGAACGCTCCGTTTCGATGGCTTCCGGCCGATTTCTTGAAAAGCGCAAAAATTGCCTTCGCCGCATCCATAGGGGATGCGCGTGAGCTTAGTGAACAATCATACCGGCCGCGTTTGCGGCCGGTCGAGATAAGCCGAAACGGTAGCTGCGGCCCTACTTGTCCTTCAGCTTCATCGCCTTCACCGGCGGTGCCTTCAGGGCCGGCGCCGGAGCCGGTTTCTTCGCGTCCTTCTTCGGCTTGCGGGCCTCCTTGCCTGCCTTCATCGCACCCTTAGCCATGATTCGTTCCTCCAGTTGATGTCTGGCGAAGTGAAACAAGAGAAAACGCTCGACTGCAAGAGGCCGCTGCCGTGCAGTCGCCCTGGCCGATGGCTGTCAACTGGTTTCTAATTCCCTCGTAAACCGCAGCGGTCCGTGCCATGGTCTTCTTCGCACTGCAGCATCAGCCCTTGCGTTTCGCCGGCTGATGATCAAGCAGGCCGGTCAGGACGACAATGCGGATCCACATCGGTTGCCAGATGAGCTTCGACTTCCCGCAGGAAACACCGCTGATCGCGATGCTAAACGTCCATTATTCGCGCGCATCCGATCTTGAGCGGCCGGACTTCCTGACGTCGAACCCGCCGGTGCCGATCGAAAGCTACCGCGACAGTTTCGGCAATTGGTGCAACCGTTTCGTTGCGCCGGCCGGGCGCTTTGCGTTCGGCACGGACGCGGTGATCCGCGACCCCGGCTCCTTCGAGACGCGCGAGCTGACGGCGTGGCAGCACGAGGTGCGCGATCTGCCGTCGGAGACGCTGCTGTTCCTGCTGCCCAGCCGTTATTGCGAGAGCGACGTGCTGTCGAATGAAGCGTGGCGGCTGTTCGGCAACACCCCGCTCGGCATTCCGCGCGTCCAGGCGGTCTGCGACTTCGTCCATAACCACATCGTCTTCAACTATTTCAATGCACGGCCGACGCGCACCGCCGCCGAGGCCTATCGCGAGCAGAGTGGTGTATGCCGCGACTTTGCTCACCTCGCTGTTGCCTTCTGCCGCGCCCTGAACATTCCGACCCGCTACTGCACCGGCTATATCAGTGATATCGGCCTGCCAAAGCCGTGGTCGGACATGGATTTCGCCGCTTGGATGGAGGTCTATCTCGGCGGCCGCTGGCATGCGTTCGACCCGCGCAATAACGCGCCGCGCATCGGCCGCATCCTGATTGCCTCCGGACGCGATGCCGCCGATGTGCCGCTGACCCACATTTTTGGGCCGGGCGCGCTGGCTGGCTTCAAGGTCTGGACGGACGAGGTCGTCGAATAGCCCCGCGCCGCCCTTTTGAACAACTGACCTTGTGAACAACTGGGCACTTCGGGCGTTGTGGGGACTGTGGAGCGTGGGCGGGCGCTCCGCCAATCTCGGTGCATCAACCAAGGCAGCACACCATGGCGGCGCATGGCGGGTCGAAAAAAGTGATCTATGCGGCGCTCGCCGGAAATCTTGCGATCGCACTGACCAAATTTGCCGCTGCCTTGTTCACGGGCAGCTCGGCAATGCTCTCGGAAGGCGTCCACTCGCTCGTCGATACCGGCAATGGCAGCCTGCTGCTTTACGGCATGCACCGTGCCGCCCGGCCGGCCGACCGCACGCATCCGCTCGGCCATGGCCGCGAGCTGTACTTCTGGAGCTTCATCGTCGCGCTCCTCGTCTTTGCACTGGGTGCCGGCATATCGTTCTACGAAGGCGTGACGCACATCATGGCGCCGGAGCCGATTGCCAACGCCAAGGTGAACTACGCTGTCCTTGGCCTTTCCTTCCTCTTCGAAGGCACCTCTTGGCTGGTGGCGCTGAAGGAATTCCGCCACCAAAAAGGCAGCCACGGCTGGCTCGAGGCGGTGCAGCTCAGCAAGGATCCGAGTGTCTACACCGTACTCTTCGAGGACAGCGCGGCACTTCTCGGCCTCGTTGTCGCCTTCGCCGGCATATTGGCGGCGGAATTGCTGGACATGCCGAAGCTCGACGGCGCCGCGTCGATCGGCATCGCGCTCATCCTGGGCGGGACCGCGATCTTCCTGGCGCGCGAAAGCAAGAGCCTGCTGCTCGGCGAGCCGGCCTCGCCCGAGGTGCAAACAGAGGTGCTGGCCATCGTCCAGCAGGACCCGGCGGTGCAACGGGCGAATGGCGTGCTGACGCTGCATATGGGTCCGCAGGAGATCGTCGCCGCTTTGAGCATCGAGTTCGAGGATCATTTGTCGGCGCCGGAGATAGAGACCTGTGTCGAGCGCCTCGAGACGCGGCTGAAAGCGGAGATGCCGGAGGTGACGCGGCTGTTCGTCAAGCCGCAGACCACCGGCACCTGGGAACGCCGGAGCAAGGCCTTGGCGGCGTCCGGAGGGGAACCGGCCTGAGGAAAATGGCTGCGCCATCGGGCAGTCCCGGTTATGATTGCGGGCAAAAGCTCCAGGAGGAACGAAGATGAAAATCGACGGCGCGTGTCATTGTGGCGCTATCACTTACGAGGCCGAAGTCGATCCGGAAAAGACCACCATTTGTCACTGCATCGATTGTCAGAAGCTAACCGGAACGGCCTTTCGCGTCACCGTGCCGGCGTCCGAGGACAATTACACGATCACCAAGGGCACGCCGAAGATCTACATCAAGACCGGTTCGAGCGGCGCCAAGCGCGCCCAGGCATTTTGCGGTGAGTGCGGCTCGCATCTCTACGCCACGTCGGCGGGCGAGGGACCGAAGGTTTACGGTATCAGGGTCGGCACGGCACGGCAGCGCGAGCAACTGGTGCCGAGAAAGCAGATCTGGCACCGCTCGGCGCTGCATTGGCTGCCGGAATTCGAAGGCACAACCATCATCGAGGAGCAGTAGCGCCAGACCCGGGCGAAGCCTCCGGTTCCGGCGTAGCTCTCAATCGTCGCCTTCGACGACCCTTAGCCTCAACTGCCCGGTTTTCGAATCGGCGACGCGCGGGCTGCTTTCCGCTTTTGCTCCGCTGCCATTCGAACCAGCGGTGTCCTCCGCCGGCTGCACGCCAAACTCCAGCGCCTCGATCTTTTGTCCGCGCCTGGTCACCTTCGATGTCGAGACCAGAATGTCGTCGATATCCTTGGCCGATTGGCCGAAATGCGTCTGCAATTTGCGCACCCGCTCGTCGAGCCGGGAAACATCTTCCATCAGCCGGATAACCTCGCCCTGGATCAGGTGTGCCTGCTCGCGCATGCGGGCATCCTTGAGGATTGCCTGGATGACCTGGATCGACAGCATCAAAAGCGATGGCGAGACGATGACGATCCGCGAGCGATGCGCCTTTTGGACAACGGCCTCGAAATTCTCATGGATTTCGGCGAACACCGATTCCGAAGGCACGAACATGAAGGCGGTGTCCTGCGTCTCGCCCTGGATCAGGTATTTTTCGGAAATATCGCGGACATGCACCTCGATGTCGCGGCGGAAAGCCTGTGCGGCGGACTTCTGCAGGTCGGCGCCTTCGGCGGCACGGATGGCATTCCACGCCTCGAGCGGAAACTTTGCGTCGATGGCAAGCGACGGTGCGCCGTTCGGCATCTTCACCAGGCAGTCGGGCCGGCTGCCATTCGACAAGGTCGCCTGGAATTCATAGGCGCCGTGCGGCAATCCGTCGGCGACGATGGCTTCCATGCGCGACTGGCCGAAGGCGCCGCGTGTCTGCTTGTTGGAAAGGATCGCCTGCAATTGCACGACCTGGCCGGCCAGCGACTGGATGTTGCCTTGCGCGATATCGATGACCGCCAGCCGTTCCTGCAGCTTGGCGAGGCTCTCATGCGTCGATCTCGTCTGCTCGGTCATGGTCTGGCCCAGGCGGCCGGTCATGGCATCGAGACGCTGGCCGATCGACTGTGTCAGTTCCGCCTGGCGCGCCCCGAACACTTCGGCGATGGCGCCCATGCGGCCCTGCATTTCCGCCTGGCTTGCCAAGATACCAGCCATCCGCCCCTCGGCGTCGCGGGCGTGGTCGGCGGCTTCGGCGGCCGCCACTGCACGCGCCTTGGCCGATCGCCAGAGCGCAACGACGAGCGCCACGAACAGGCCGAGGAACAGCATTGCGCCGAAACCCAGGGCTTGGCCGAGCGTGATCGTGGTGGCGCCGAGGCGGGCGACAGGTTCGGACAGGATGGTGGCCAGATCGTTCATGTCGACAGCATAGATGATTCGGTCTGCCGGCACAGATCAAAACGTGAACGACCCGAAGGCGCCCCGGTTGACGCTTTTCCTGCGAGGTCTTAGGTGAGACGCCATGTCGATCAAGCCGCTTATCATCCTCCCCGATCCCGTCCTGCGCCAGGTTTCAAAACCGGTCGAGCGTGTCGACGGCGATCTGCGCAAACTGGCCGGCGACATGCTGGACACCATGTATGACGCGCCCGGCATCGGCCTCGCAGCGATCCAGGTCGGCGAACCCTTGCGCATGCTGGTGATCGACCTGGCCAAAGAGGACGAGACGCCGGCACCGCACGTCTTCATCAATCCCGAAATCCTCGAAAGCTCCGACCAGCGTTCGGTCTACGAGGAAGGCTGCCTGTCGATCCCGGATTACTATGCCGAGGTCGAGCGTCCGGCGGCGGTGCGGGTGAAGTTTCTCGACCGCGACGGCAAGCTGCAGGAGATCGAGGCCGAGGGGCTGATGGCGACCTGCCTGCAGCATGAAATCGACCACCTCAACGGCGTGCTGTTCATCGATCACATCTCCAAGCTGAAGCGCGACATGGTGGTCAAGAAATTCAAGAAGCTCGCCAGGGACAAGGCGCCGGGCAAGATGGTGGGGTAGGCGTCGACGAAATGCCCCTGCGTGTCATCTTCATGGGTACGCCTGAATTCTCCGTGCCGACGCTGCGGGCGATTGCCGGGGCCGGGCACGGGTTGACGGCCGTCTACACGCAGCCGCCGCGCGCCGGCGGCCGGCGCGGGCTCGAACTGACGCCGTCGCCGGTGCAGCGCGAGGCGGAGCGGCTGGGCATCGAGGTGCGGTCGCCGGTGTCGCTGAAGAGCGAGGCGGAGCAGGAGGCGTTCCGCGCCTTGCGTGCCGACGTCGCCGTGGTCGTCGCCTACGGATTGCTTCTACCCAAACCCATTCTCGAGGCGCCGCGGCTCGGTTGCCTCAACGGTCACGCATCGCTATTGCCGCGCTGGCGCGGCGCTGCCCCTATCCAGCGCGCCATCATGGCCGGCGATACCGAAACGGGCATTATGGTGATGCGGATGGAGGAAGGCCTCGACACCGGGCCGGTGGCAATGGTTGAAAAATGTCCCATTGGACCCGACATGACGGCCGGCGATCTGCACGACCGGCTGATGGTCCTCGGTGCTGCGCTGATCGTGCAAGCGCTCGAACGGCTGGAGCGGAATACGCTGACATTTACCACACAGGCGGAGGTGGGGGTGACCTACGCCAAGAAAATCGATAAATCGGAGACTCGCATAGACTGGCTGCGACCTGCCGGCGACGTGCACAACCAGATTCGCGGCCTGTCGCCCTTTCCCGGTGCATGGTGCGAGGCCGAAATCGGCGGCCGCGTGGAACGGCTGAAACTGCTTCGCTCGACGCTCTCGCAAGGCGCCGGCGAACCGGGAGGAATTCTCGATGACCGGCTGACGGTCGCCTGCGAGTCAGGCGCGATCAGGCCGGTCGAAGTTCAACGTGCGGGCGGAAGGCCCATTGCCGCGCAGGAGTTTCTGCGCGGGGCCAAGCTCGAAAAAGGAATGAAATTGTCATGAGCATGATGTCCATACGCGCCGCGACGCCGCGGGACCGCGAGGCGATCCGCCTTGTCGAAGAACACGCGTTCGGCCAGCAGACGGAGGCCGGACTGGTCGACGCGCTGGTCACCGGCGGTGATGCCGTCGTCGAACTGGTGGCGGACGAAGACGGGCAAGTGGTCGGCCATATCCTGTTTTCACGGCTCTTCGTGCAGAATGGCGGCAAGAGTTTCCCGGCGGTGGCGCTGGCGCCTCTAGCGGTCGAGCCGTCGTTCCACGGCACCGGCATCGGCGGTGCGCTGGTCCGCGAGGCGCATATCCGCCTGAAAGCTGCCGGCGAGACGCTCGCCGTGGTGCTCGGCGATCCGGCCTATTATGGGCGTTTCGGCTACAGCCGTGCCCGTGCCGCGAAATTCGACAGCGACTACCAAAGCGAGGCTTTGCAGGCGCTTGCCTGGGGCGAGGCGCCGGAGACCGGCAGGCTGGTCTACGCCTCGGCCTTCGGCTCAGCCCTCGCCGCCTGATTTCGCCTCGATCCGGGAATGCCGCGTTTTCGCCTCGACATCGAATATGACGGCAGTCTCTTCGCCGGCTGGCAGCGCCAGGCCAACCAGCCATCGGTGCAGCAGGCGATCGAGCAGGCGATCGAGAAGTTCTGTGGTGAGCAGGTTTCGCTGCGCGCCGCCGGCCGCACCGATGCCGGCGTCCATGCGACCGCTCAGGTGGCGCATGTCGATCTGATCAAGGCATGGCCCGGCGACAAGGTGCGCGACGCCGTCAACGCGCATCTGCAGGCGGCCAAGGTGCGCATCGCCATCCTGAAGGCCGCCGTCGTGCCGAATGGCTTCGATGCGCGTTTCTCGGCGATCAGCCGCCATTACCTCTACCGCATCGTCAATCGCCGCGCGCCGGCGGCGCTCGACAAGGGCAAGATCTGGTGGGTACCGAAGCAGCTCGATGCCGGTGCCATGCACGAAGCGGCAAAGGTGCTGCTTGGCCGGCATGATTTCACCACCTTCCGCTCGACCCAGTGCCAAGCCACCAGCCCCGTCCGCACGCTCGACCGGCTGGATGTCAGCCGGGCGGGCGATTTCATTGAGGTCCGCGCTTCGGCGCGGTCATTCCTGCACAACCAGGTGCGCTCGATGGTCGGCTCGCTCAAACGTGTCGGCGAAGGCGGCTGGACTGTTGCCGACCTCAAGGCGGCGCTTGAGGCGCGCGACCGTGCGGCCTGCGGTCAGGTGGCGCCGCCCGACGGGCTGTTTCTCGTCGGCGTCGATTATCCGACGCCTGGCTGATCCGGAACGCTGATCCCGAGCAGCGCCTGCAGGCCGAACAGGACGATCAGCGACGCCACGAACATGCCGGCAAAAACGGCGCTGCCGGCGGCCGCACCCCTGCCGATCGCAACGTTGGTCATCCGCCAGGTCAAGACCATCGACAGCGCGAACAACAGCAGCGACACGAGTCCGGAGACTTCGTTGGCCGACGTCAGGAAAAGCCGGATCAACGCCGATGGCAGCATCATCCAGGCGATGATCGCCGAGGCCCAATTGCTGGCCACGACATAATGGACGAAACGGCCGCCGACGCCGACCCGCGGCGCCACCAGGGCGAGGCCTATGAGCGGCAGCACCCAGGCGCCGATATCGACGGTTGCCAGGCGGATCAACATGCTGAAACGGCCGACGAATGCGTTGGGATCGCCGATTTCGTTGGCAATACCGACCCAGCCGACGATCAGTGCCGGCGCCGCGACAACGATGGCAAAAAAGGAGTTCCAGAATCCGTCCGCCGAAAGGTCGAGCAGGCGAAATCCGTCGGCCTTGCCGAGCATCAGCCGCCAGGCACCGGCAAGCGAAGCGTAGGTTTCATCCGCTGAAAGCATCACTAGGATATGTCCTGCGCAAACCAGTCTTCAACGAAGCGCAGATAAATCTGCGTCAGCGTCTCGAGGTCGGCAATCGCCACGCGTTCGTCGACCATGTGCATGGTCTTGCCGACCAGTCCGAATTCGACCACCGGACAATAATCCTTGATGAAGCGGGCATCGGAGGTGCCGCCGGAGGTGGAGAGCGCCGGCTTCCTGCCGGTCACCGCCTTGATCGAGCCGCCAAGCGTCTCGATCAACCTGTCGTCGCGTGTCAGGAAAACATGGCTCGGCCCGTCGCGCCAGACGATCTCGTAGTCGACCGGCGTCTTCTTGCCGGCGCGGTATTTCTTGCGTTTCGCCGCCCGGTCGAGGCGGTTGTGGATCTCGGCCTGGATCGTCTCGGCGGTCCATGTGTCATTGAAGCGAATATTGAAGGTAGCCGCCGCCTTCGCCGGGATGACGTTGGTGGCAGGATTGCCGACATCGATGGAGGTGACCTCAAGATTGGTCGGCTGGAAATCCCTTGTTCCGTTGTCGAAGACGGGGTCAAGCAAGGCGTCGACCAGCGTCACCAGGCCGCGCACCGGGTTGTCGGCTAGCTGCGGATAGGCGGCGTGTCCCTGGCGGCCGTTGACGACGACCGTGCCCGATAGCGAGCCGCGCCGGCCGATCTTGATCATATCGCCGAGCGCGTCGGGATTGGTCGGCTCGCCGACGATCGAGGCATCCCATTTCTCGCCCTTGGCGGCCGCCCATTCGAGCAGCTTCGTCGTGCCGTTAATCGCCGGCCCTTCCTCATCGCCGGTGATCAGCAGCGAGACCGACCCCTTCGGGCCGCCCTTCTGCGCGATATGTCGCGCTACCGCCGCGACGAAACAAGCAATGCCGCCCTTCATGTCGACGGCGCCGCGGCCGAACATCTCGCCATTGGCGATCTCGGCGCCAAAGGGTGGGTGCGTCCAGGCTGTTTCATCGCCCACCGGCACCACATCGGCATGGCCGGCAAACATCAGATGCGGGCCGTTGCCGGAACGCCGCGCGTAAAGGTTCTCTATGTCAGGTGTGCCGGATTCGGAAAACACCGGGCGCTCGACGGCAAAGCCGAGCGGCTTCAACATTTCTTCCAGCGCGCTCAGCGCACCGCCTTCGGCGGGCGTCACGGAAGCGCAGCGGATGAGAGCAGCCAGATTTCTGGTCGGATTGGTAGGCAGCGTCATGGGCAAAAGCGATAGTCGAAAGCGCAAGGCCTGTCACGGCCAGACATAAGGGCCAGCCATGCCGCCGACATTATGGTTTTCATGCCGTATAGTTGCGGCAAGGCCTCTCGACCAGGACAGGGCCATCGCATGATCACGCATGGCAGGACGATCGTAATCGCCGGTGCCGGCAGTATCGGATGCTACGCCGGCGGCTGCCTGATACTTGCCGGGCGAAGGGTGGTTCTGCTGGCGCGGCCGCGCATCGAGAAGGTGCTGCAAAAAGGTGGATTGCACATCACCGACCGTGATGGCCGCGACCGATCCGTCAAGCCGGAGGCATTGTCGGTCACCGCCGATCCGGCCGCGGCATTCCCCGGTGCCGATGTCATCCTGCTAACGGTCAAGAGCGGCGCGACGCAGGACATGGCCGGGCTTATTGCGGCCCATGCCCGACCGGATGCGGTGATACTCAGTCTGCAGAACGGCGTCGACAATGCCGATAAGTTGCGAGCCCATCTCGCCGCCCGGCGGGTGCTCGCGGGCATGGTGCCGTTCAACGTGGTCCAATCGGCGGAGGGCGAATTGCCGCTTCGCCTGCACCGCGCCAGCGGCGGCAAGGTGATGATCGAACAGGGTCCGACAGGCCTTGACGAACTGCTTGACGTCGAGGGCTTTGCCGTCGCCACGCATGGTGACATCGAAGCGGTGCTATGGGGCAAGCTGCTGCTCAACCTCAACAACGCGCTGGTGGCGCTTTCCGGCCTGCCGCTGGCGGCAGAGCTTGCCGATCGCCGCTGGCGGCTGATCCTGGCCGGCCAGATCGACGAAGCATTGGCGGCAATGATGGCGACAGGCATCGAACCCGCTCGCATCGCCGGCCTGCGTCCCGCGCTGCTGCCGAAAGTGCTTCGCCTGCCCGACTGGCTGTTCAAGTTCTTGGCGCGGCGGATGCTTGCCATCGATCCGGCCGCGCGTTCGTCGATGTGGGATGACCTTCAGCGCCGCCGGCCGACGGAGATCGGCGAACTGCAAGGCGCGGTCCTGCGTTTGGCCGAAAAGGCCGGCACGCCGGCGCCGTTGCTGAAGCATGTCACGGCACTGGTGCGCGCGGCCGAGCAGAAGAGGCGCGGATCGCCCTGCCTGTCGCCGGAAGCTGTCGCTGCGACCGTCAGATCGTAGCCCGCACAGGCGCCCAGTAACGGCCCTTGCCGGTGCGCTTGGCTTCGTAGAGCGCATGGTCGGAACAGGTGAGCAGGATTTCCGGATCGCCTCCGTCGGCGGGTGCGCATGCGCTGCCGACGCTCAAGCCGACATGGATGGCGGAGCCGACCCCGAGGTCGAAGGGCACCGAGACCTTTTCGATGGCCCGCTTTGCCAGGTAGGTGGCCTCGATCTCCGAGGTTGCGGGCAAAAGGATGACAAATTCATCGCCGCCAATGCGGAAGACCACGTCCCCCGGACGGAAGCCGCGCTTCAATCGTTCGGCCACCTTGCGCAGCAGCACGTCGCCGACGGCGTGGCCAAAACGGTCGTTGACCTGCTTGAAACCGTCGAGATCCATGCTGAGCACTGCAAACGGCTTGCCGCCATTGGCGGCCGGCGTCGCAAGGTCGCGGCACATGTCGCGCAATTTCTCCTGCAGGAAGATGCGGTTTGGCAGGCCGGTCAGCGCGTCCTTGATGGCCAGGTCGCGATTGTCCAGTTCGGCGCGGATCATGCGGGCATTGATTGCGTGGTTCTGAAGCAGCACGATGATGACGCCGGCCACATAGAACGGCGTTTGAATTCCGACGATCGGCATTCCGGGCGCCGCAGAAAACAATGCACCGACCACGTAAGGCAGGCTTACGGCCAACATGACGAACATGGCGAAGCGCGGGGTCGCCGCATTGCGTGACGACACCACGCCGACGACGCCTGCGACATTCAAGGCGGCAAGTACGGAAAGCGCCATATTCCCGCTGGCAACACAGCCATAGCAGCCGAGGCCGAAAACGACCGACCAGACGCCGCTGGCTGCCATCAGGCCCGCCAGCGGCCCTTTCGAGCCGCGCCTGCGGGCCTGCTCGCATTCCCGCATCAGCAGCACGCGGACGGTGAAAAGCATCAGGTCGGCGGCAATCCAGGCGTAGGGCCACCAATCCCCGGTGGCAAGAGCGGCGCTGACTGCAACCAACAGAACGCTGATGGTGCCGAACAGGACTGCGAATTTGCGGTCGAAGGTGGTGTCGAGAAGCCGGGCGCGGACAGCTTCCGGTTCCAATTTCATCGGCGAAGAGAACCAGGCAAATAGGCGAGCGGCGGCGCTCCACGTTTTGCGCGGCTCCTTGGTGATCAGGGATAGGTCGCTTGCCAGTCGAGCGCTCCGTGCCGGTCGACACAGTCTTCGCCGGCATGCTGGGCCAGGGTGATTAACATTCGCTTAGAGCATCCGGCGCAAAACCGGGCTTTCGGAACTCCCCGCTCCGCCGCTCTGGAGCAATTCCAGGAAAAGTGTGAAGCGGTTTTCCGTCCGGAATTGCGTCAAAACAAAAAGATAGAGCGGTTCGGCGTTTCTGCGAAACGATGAACCGTTCTAGCGGATCTGTCGCCGGGTCGCCGGCTTTAGCTTGCCGGCCCCGGTCGTCTGCGGACTGCAGGCCGGCGCGGCGGGCCCGGCTCGGGATCGGTCTTCGCCGCACGTGCCGGCTGCCCATGAGGGGTTTCGATCAGCGTGATCTTCTGCCAGATCTTTCGCGAGAGGTTCGAAGCCAGGTTCTCGATGTCATTGACGCCGTCGATGACCACGGCGTCATTCACCGATTGCGCGAACAGCGCGGCGATCTTGCCGGTGATCGACAGCATTTCGGAGCAGTAGTCGAGATAGCGGGCAAGGTCGGCGGCGTTGGTGATGCGGGCTGGCGAATGCGCAGTCGGCTTGAAACTGGCTGAAAGCGTTGCCGGATCCTTGGTCAGCTGGTGCATGTCGATGACGTGGATCAGCGACCGCAGCCCGTGGAGCTGGCGAAACACCCGCTTGCGCTTGATCCGCTCCTCGGAGCGAATCAGGGCCAGGAAGCCCAGCACCGCGAGGATGATCATGTTGAGGGAGGCTTCGATGCCTTGCACCGACTGGAAGGCATCGTGGTTTCCCGAGATGCGGCCGAGCGGCAGGATTGTGCCGACGAACAGGAACATCAGCGCTCCGACGACGAAGGCGGCGATGATGAGGCCGCGCAGCCACCAGATCGGCGCCTCCAGCGCCTTGGCTGCCTTTGCCAGATCGCGCGACAGCGACACGAGCTCGGCGGCGACGCC
Organism: Mesorhizobium sp. M0633; assembly: GCF_040320645.1. Lineage (NCBI taxonomy): Bacteria > Pseudomonadati > Pseudomonadota > Alphaproteobacteria > Hyphomicrobiales > Phyllobacteriaceae > Mesorhizobium > Mesorhizobium sp. M0633. The sequence goes on along the minus strand of NZ_JAMYQC010000005.1, from coordinate 47,916 downwards.
GCGCAAGCCTGCATCGGGAAAGCGCTCGGCGACGCGCCCTTCCAGCCGTTCGGCGGTTTCGAGGATCAGTTTCGGATCAAGCGAGCGGTAGCGCATGACGAAATGTCCGATCGGTGCTCAGGGTTCGGCCGGGGCGTTGGTGCGCTTGCCGTAGCGGTTGGGTCCCGGCCGCCCGGGAAACAGGCAAAGCGCGAGGAAAGCGATAATCGAGACAACCGGCACGAACAGCACCAGCGCCGCAACACCCGGCTTGTCGAGGTCATGCAACCGCTTCACCGCCAGCACCACGTTCGACCAAAGCGAGGCAATGAAGGCGATGAAGAAAATGAACGACCACATGTTGCTCTCGGTAGTGCCTTCCGGAACCAGCGTGAAACGGTAGAGTGGGAGGGCTTGTATGATGGCCACCAGCAGTCCTCCCAGAAAATAGGCCGCGCGGCTGACGCGGCCCGAAGTTCTGAAGAAAAGCCAGATGAGGTCTGATCTGTCAGGCAAGCGAATTCCGTCCGTATTCGTGGGGAAAGATCAATCGCGCAGCAATTCGTTGATCGATGTCTTGGAACGGGTTCTGGCGTCGACCCGCTTGACGATGACGGCGCAGTAGAGGCTGGGGCCGGGTTCGTTGTTTGGAAAAGGCTTGCCCGGCAGCGAGCCGGCGACGACGACGGAATTAGGCGGCACCTCGCCGTAGAAGATCTCGCCGGTGGCGCGGTCGACGATCTTGGTCGACTGGCCGATGAAGACGCCCATGCCGAGCACCGAGCCTTCGCGAACGATGCACCCTTCGACCACTTCGGAACGGGCACCGATGAAACAATTGTCCTCGATGATGGTTGGGCCGGCCTGCATCGGCTCCAGCACACCGCCGATGCCGACGCCGCCCGACAGATGCACATTCTTGCCGATCTGGGCACAGGAGCCGACCGAAGCCCAGGTGTCGACCATGGTGCCGCTGTCGACATAGGCGCCGACATTGACGAAGGACGGCATCAGCACGGCGCCGGGCGCGACATAGGCGGAGCGGCGCACGATCGACGACGGCACGGCGCGGAAGCCCGCCTTCTCAAAATCGACGGCGCTCCAGCCGTCGAACTTCGAAGGCACCTTGTCCCACCATACCGCCTGACCGGGACCGCCCTTTATGATCTCCATCGGGGTGAGCCGGAACGACAGCAGCACCGCTTTCTTCAGCCACTGGTTGACGTGCCATTTGCCGTCGGCCTGCCGCTCGGCGACGCGGGCGACGCCCCGGTCGAGCAGGTCGAGCGCCGATTGGATGGCCTCGCGCGTCTCGCCGCGGGTTGCGGTCGAAATCGTGTCGCGTTCCTCGAAGGCGTTCTCGATAATCTCCTCGAGGCTCGCGAGATCGGGCTTCGACATGAATTCGCTCCATTACCAAGCTGTTAAGGGCCGGCGCCTTAACCTGTTTGAAAGTCGCGCGGACCCTATGTGAAGGCTTGGGGAGGGTCAATCGCGGCAGCGTCACGGGACGGCGCAGGTGAATGATTGGACGGGTAAAGCAAATATGACTCCCATGGAAAAGACGGGATGGACGCCGCTGCCGCATTCGGACGAGGATCTGGAGCGGTCGAGAAGCGTGCCGGACACGCCGCAAACGCGCGCGGAGACATACCGGCTGGCCTGGAACGATCCCGATTTCATGACGCGGCGCGAGTTGCGCGCGGTCAGGCTGCAGCTCGAACTGCTGAAACCGGAGATGATCCTGGCCGAGCGCGGCATCCAATCGACCGTCATCCTGTTCGGCGGCGCCCGCATCCCCGAGCCCGGCGGCGAAGCCTGGGCGGCCAAGAACGAGACGCAGAAGAAGAACCTCGAGCAAAACAGCAAATATTACGAGGAGGCGCGCAAATTCGCCCGCCTCTGCTCGCAGCAGTCGGCCATCTCGTACTATCGCGAATTCGTCGTGGTGACCGGCGGCGGGCCGGGCGTCATGGAGGCCGGCAATCGTGGCGCCGACGATGTTGGCGCGCCGTCGATCGGTCTCAACATCGTGCTGCCGCACGAGCAGGCGCCAAACGCCTACGTGACGCCGGAACTCTGCTTCAACTTCCACTATTTCGCGGTCCGCAAGATGCATTTCGTCATGCGTGCCAAGGCCGTTGCGGTGTTTCCAGGCGGCTTCGGCACGATGGACGAGTTCTTCGAAACGCTGACCCTGATCCAGACCGGCCGCATGGAACGCGTGCCGGTCATCCTGTTCGGCAAGGCTTTCTGGGCAAGGGCGATCGACCTCGATTTCCTCGCCGAGCAAGGCACGATCACGCCCGGCGACCAGGATATCATCGATTTCGTCGACACTGCCGACGAGGCCTGGGGGATCGTCAGCCGCTTCTATAAACTTTGACATGCAAGCAAGGACTTGAAGCGCGCCGGCTGCCTCAAGCAGGGACTTCCACGATCGCCGTGAGAAAGCCGGCGAGGTCGTCGGTGACGAAGTCCACATCGTCCTCGCTGGCCGGGTCGCGTTCCCAGATTTCCGAGAAGGTCGGCTCGAAATTGCGCGGCACCACCAACACTGTGGTCATGCCCAGCGATTTCGGCACCGACAGGTTGCGGGCAAGATCTTCGAACATCACCGCATTTTGCCCGGTAACGGCGTGGAGTTCGGCAAATTTCTCATAGGATTGCCGCGCCGGCTTGGGGTTCAGTCCGGCTGCGACGATATCGAAAATATCATCGAAATGCTCGAGAATGCCCAACTGCCGCGCGGTGCGTTCGGCATGCCGGCGATCCCCGTTGGTGAAGATGAATTTACGGCCGGGAAGCTGGCGAATGGCGGTGCCGAGGACGGGATCTGGAACCAGCCAGGAATAATCGATGTCGTGCACTTTCTCGAGAAAATCGTCGGGGTCGATGCCGTGGCGCGTCATCAATCCGTTCAGTGTCGTGCCGTATTCGCGGTAGAGCTCCTTTTGCAGCTTGCGTGCTTCCTCGCGCGGCAGCGTCAGCAATTCTCCGACGTAGGCGGTCATCTTCACATCGATCTGCGAGAACAGATTCGAATGGTGCGGATAAAGCGTGTTGTCGAGATCGAACACCCAGTCGGTGACATGGGCAAAGCGGGCGGGGTCGGGAAGTGTGGTCATACGTCCTTATGGCACGAAACGATCTTTCTAACAGGAGGTTTATCCACAACCTATGCGCGCCCTGGGTAGTAAAAATGGCGCCATGATTAAAATCTTAAGCATCGCCGAAAGGTGACATTCAGCGCTTTGCTGGAACCAAGACGGACCAGTGGGAGCAAGCGATGAATCGCATATTTCTAAAGTCTGCCGCCATCGCTTTCGCCTCCGTCGCGGTCTCGCTTTTGCTGACGCTGATCGTCGTGCCGGCAATGGGGTTTCCGATCAATCGCACCATTTGGCTGACATCCACCGTGTGCCCGCTCGCGCTTGCCTGGAGCGTCGGCGCCTATACGTTCTGGCAGGGCGAAAGGTTGCAGACCGCGCATCGCGAGCTCGCCCGCGCCCATGCCCAACTCGCCGCCGCGCACAGGCGCTTGGCGGAAAAGGCGAGCCGCGACGACATGACCGGCATGCTCAACCGCGAAAGTTTCTTTGCCGCTCTCGACGGCTCCCGGCGCAAATCCGATCGCGGGGCATTGCTGATCGTCGATGCCGACCATTTCAAGACCATCAACGACAGCTACGGCCATCTGATCGGCGACGATGCGCTGCTCCTGATCGCAAACGCGATAGAGCGTGGCGTGCGCAGCGGCGACGTGCTTGGCCGCATCGGCGGCGAGGAATTCTGCGCCCTTCTGATTGGTGCCACCGAACACGAGGCCAGGCGCATCGCCGAGCGCATCCGCCGTGAAGTCGAGCGTATCCGTTTCCGGCCCGTCGACGAACGAACGGTTCCGCTGACAGTCAGTATTGGCGGCATCACCTGCGGCAGAGACGCCGCAGTGTCGGAGCTAATGCGCGCCGCCGACCAGCGGCTCTACGAGGCCAAGCATCGCGGCCGCAATCTGTCGATCATCGACCGCGATATTTCCGAAGCCGCCTGAGCTCGGCCCTAAGCCTTCTGCTGCATTCAACCGCGCCGCTGCCAGACGGTCAAAATCCGAAGATGGCGATGCGGAACAGCAGGGCGGCCGCCGCCAGCGCCACCAGAGCGATGCCAAGGCCAATGGGAGAGCCCCAGCCATACCACTCCATCGCCAGCTTGGCATATTTGAACTCCTCGGCCGGTGTGAGTAGGCCGCGCGTTGGGGTCTGATTCATGGTTCACTCCTTGCAGGCTGCGACAGGCCTTGCCTTGCGCCTGATGCAGCATATTACTATAATGGCCGTAATGTTAGACAGATTGATAGTTAGATGATCGAAATAAATTCGTCAAGCATGAATCGGGCCGACATGAAGACCGCCATCAGCCTTGCCATTATGGGCTGGCAGGACGCGACGCAGGCTTATGACGAGGCAGTGGGCGATAGGCTTGGGCTGAGTACGGCGGAACGCCATTGCCTGGCGCTGCTCTATGGCGGCCCGCGATCGGCTGGCGAGGTCGCGGCCGCAACAGGATTGACGCCGGCCGCGGTCACCGCGCTGATCGACCGGCTGGAGGCACGCGGCCTGCTGACACGAACGCGCAGCCTCGAGGACAGGCGCAAGGTGGTCATAGAGGCGACGGAACTCACGCGAGAACTATCGACGCGCTATTATGGCGCGATCGCGCAGGAGGGGGAAAAGGTGATCGCCACATTCAGCGACACTGAACTCGCCACGATCCTGCGCTTCGTTACGGCGTCGCTCGACCTTCAGCGCGACCAGCTGGCCCGGCTGAAGGCCGAGGCGTTGGAAATAACCGACAGCCTATAGGCTCGCCGGGTCGAGCGCTGGCTCGCCTTTGCGGCGCGCCACGATCGCCGCAAGATCGGCGGTCTCGAAAGCATCACGCAGGGCGTCGAACGACGGCAGCACGAAATAGGCACGCTGGAACTTGTCGATCTCGTAGCCGGTGCGCATTACAGTTTCCAGGTCGAAGGGGACATGGTGCGCCTCGCCGCCTTCGACCGCGAACTGAAGCTCGGTGAAGGATGACATCAGCCCGGCACCGAAAGCCTTCAGCGGCTGGCCCGGCTCGCGTATCAGCCCGTATTCGACGGTGTACCAGTAAAGCCTGGTGATCATCTCGTCGCCGCCGAGCGCAATCACGCTGTCGGCCTTTTTGCCATACATCTGCATGAAGTCGGCAAAGACCGGCTGCGTCAGGATCGGCACGTGACCGAAGAAATCGTGGAACATGTCGGGCTCGACGATGTAGTCGAGCTCCTTTTGGGTTCGCAGCCAGTTGGTGACCGGGAAGCGGCGGTTGGCGAGGTGGTCGAAGAACGGCTGGGCGGGGATGAGCCCCGGCACGGCGACGATCTCCCAGCCGGTGAGCTTGCGCAGCTTCTCACTGACCGCACCGAAATCCGGGATCTTGTCGAGAAGGCCGAGCGCCGCGACGCCATCGAGATAGGAATGGTGGGCGAGCTTCCTGGTCAGCTTCGTCTGGCGGTCGCACAGCGTGCGCCACACCGCCTGTTCTTCGTCGCTATAATTGTAGCCCTGCGCCACGGTGAAATCGGCACGGCAGACCGAATAATCGCCGCGAAGGCCTCGCGCAGCGCATTCGCGGGCATAGTCGGCAACGTTCATTGTCATGGCTTGCTCTCCCTGGAAATCATGATCAGCGGATTGCCGGAAATTCTAGCCGGATGGCGCGAGGCAAATCAGCTTTGATGGTGGCTCAAATGCGGGGTTGGAGGTAAAAGACTCCACGATCGAGCTTTGGGAGAGTGAAAATGCCTCAGTTTGATGAATTCGAGATCAAGATGCTCGACATCCTGCAGCGCGACGGGCGCAAGCCGGTCTCCGAATTGGCGCAGGAGATTGGGCTGTCGACGACACCTTGCGCGCGGCGCTTCGAGGCCCTTCAGCAGGCGGGCATCATAAAGGGCTTTGCTGCGGTGCTCAGCCGCCGCGCCGTCGGGCTGATGGTCGAAGTGTTCATCCAGGTGCGCCTCGTAACCCACAGCGACGGCTCGCCCGAAACCTTTATCGCCGCCGTGCAGCGCATGGACGAGGTGTCGTCGTGCTGGACGATGACTGGAGACTACGATTTCCTGCTGCATGTCATGGTGCCGTCGGTCGACGAGCTCAATGCCTTCGTCATGCACCGGCTGATGCGGCTCGAAGGCGTGCGCGACGTACACACTCAGCTTGTGCTGCAGAACATCAAGGGGCCCGGCCATGTCCCGCTTGCACATCTCAGACGATAGGCATTTCTGCGGAAAAGCTGCACACAAACTGCTGAAGCGAGCCAATCTCCGGAACTAGATCGCCGACTACGACATGCGGACCGCCATTGCATAAGGCCCGCCATGAAAATCGTCCTGATCAACCCGCCGCATACCGCCATCGGCAGCCGTGTGCCGGACGACCATCTGCCGCCGCTCGGCTTGCTGACACTGGGCGGTCCGCTGATCGACGCGGGACACGAGGTGCGGCTCGTCGATGCCGAATTCGGGCCGATGCCGCTTGCCACGCTGGTCCGGGACGCCTTGAGCGATCATCCCGACTGCATTCTGATCGGCCATTCCGGCTCGACCTCTGCGCATCCGACAGCCCTGCTGATCGCCGGCATGGTCAAGGACATCGAGCCAGCGACAATCCTGATTTATGGCGGCGTGTTTCCGACCTATCACTGGCGCGACATACTGGCCGAAACGCATGCCTTCGACTTCATCGTGCGCGGCGAGGGCGAGGCGACAATCGTCGCGCTGGCCGAAGCGCTTGAGAAACGCAAGCCGCTGTCGGACGTGGCGGGGATCGCTTTTCCTGACGATTTGCGCCAGCCCTTTGCCACCAAGCCGGCAAGAACGATCGCCAACCTCGACGTCTACCGCATCGGCTGGGAACTGATCGATTTCAGTCGCTACAGCTATTGGGGAGGCAAGCGTGCGGTGGTCATGCAGTTCTCGCGAGGCTGCCCACATCTGTGCAATTATTGCGGCCAGCGCGGCTTCTGGACGCGATGGCGGCATCGCGACCCCGTGAAGTTCGCGCAAGAGATCGCCTGGCTGCATCGCGAGCATGGCGTCGAGCTGATCAACCTCGCCGACGAGAACCCGACATCCTCCAAAAAAGCCTGGCGCGCCTTTCTCGATGCGATGATCGCCGAGAATGTGCCGGTACTGATCGTCGGCTCGACCCGCGCCGACGACATCGTCCGCGACGCCGACAGCCTGCATCTCTATCGCAAGGCCGGCGTCATCCGCTGGCTGCTTGGTATGGAAAACACCGACGAGCAGACGCTCCAGTTGATCCGCAAGGGCGGCAGCACCTCATCCGACCGCGAGGCGATACGGCTGCTGCGCCTCAACGGCATCTTGTCGATGGCGACCTGGGTGGCCGGTTTCGAGGACGAAAGTTTGCGCGACCTCTGGCGCGGCTTCCGCCAGCTGATCGCTTATGACCCCGACCAGATCCAGGCGCTCTATGTGACGCCGCATCGCTGGACGCCGTTCTTCAGGATTGCCAGGGACCGCAAGGTGATCCAGCTGGACGCCCGCCTGTGGGACTACAAGCATCAGGTCCTGCAGATGACCCGCCTCAAGCCGTGGATGTTGTTCTTCGCCGTTAAGCTGATCGAACTGGCCGTGCAGTCGCGGCCCAAGGCGCTGGCGCGCATCCTGTTCCACAAGGATCCGGAGCAACGGCATTCGATGCGCTGGTACACCAAAATGGGCCGCCGCGTCTGGTTCCGCGAAGTCTGGGGCTTTCTGGTCCGCGACCGCCGCCTGAAAAATGGCCCGACGCTCGCCGAATTCTGGGGCGCGCCGCAAGACGAGGAAGAGGAATCGATGGTTGTCGAACGCCTGTCGCGTCAGTCCGTGACCGCTATTTCGCCAAACGCTTGAGCCCCTCAGACACCCGGCCTCACGGCACGATCAGCGTGCCGGCGCCGTGTTCGGTGAACAGCTCGAGCAGCACCGCATGCGGCGTCTTGCCGTTGAGGATGACGACGCCTGCGACGCCGCGCTCGATTGCCTCGATGCAGGTCTCGACTTTGGGGATCATGCCGCCCGAGACAGTGCCGTCCTTGATCAGGGCCTTGGCCTCGGCCACGGTCAACTCGTCGATCAGCTTCTTGTCCTTGTCGAGCACGCCGGGCACGTCGGTAAGGAACAGCAGGCGCGTCGCCTGGCAGGCGCCGGCGATGGCGCCGGCAAAAGTGTCGGCGTTGATGTTGTAGGTATGGCCGTCGCGGCCGGGCGCCACCGGCGCCAGCACCGGGATCATTTCGGACCGCGCCAGGAGGTCGAGCAATGTGCGGTCGACCTCGACAGGCTCACCAACGAAGCCCAGGTCGAGCACCCGCTCGATGTTGGAATCCGGATCGATCATGGTCTTGCGCGCCTTTTCGGCAAACACCATGTTGCCGTCCTTGCCGCACAGGCCGATCGCCCACTCGCCCTCGGCATTGATCAGCGCGACGATCTCCTTGTTGATCGACCCGGCCAGCACCATCTCGACAATCTCGACGGTCTTCTGGTCGGTGACGCGCAAGCCGCCCTCGAATTTGGATTCGATGCCCATCTTGCTGAGCATGGCGCCGATCTGCGGCCCGCCGCCATGCACGACGATCGGGTTGACGCCGGATTGTTTCAAAAGTGCGATGTCGCGGGCGAAAGCCTTGCCGAGCGCGATGTCGCCCATCGCGTGGCCGCCATATTTCACCACGACCGTCTTGTTCTCGTAGCGCTGCATATAGGGCAGCGCCCTTGAAAGCAGCGCGGCCTGCATTTCGGCGGTGGCGGCGACATCCGTCATCGGCGTGGTTCCCAGCTTGGCATGAACGGCGGCGTCTTAGCGGGAATTGGACGAGGGGGCAAACGGCTTTGCTGTCACGATCGATCAAATCACCGCCTATGCCGGCCGCTGGAGCGGCGCCCGTCGGCCCAGCCAGCCCGAGATCCTTTCCATCTGCGCAGCGAACGACAAAAGCGTTTCCTCGTCGCCGGGGCGGCCGGCGGCCTGGACGCCGAGCGGCAGGCCGGCATCGGTGACGTAAACCGGAAGCGTGATCGACGGTTGCCCGCTGACGTTCTGGATCGCCGGCCAGTGGGTGAACCACAGGCTCTTGTCCATCAGCTGGCCGAATAGCGGCTTGAACTTCAGCAGGCCGGCGAGGCGCAGTCTGTCCAGGACATTCTCGATGAATTCGTCGGCGCCTTTCGGGTCCATGGTGCCGCAGGCGACCGGCGGGTGCGCGATAACTGGCATCAGCACAGCATCGTAGTGCGCGGTTTCGGCGATAAGCCGGCGCGAAGTGGCGTGCAGCCGCTGCAGGCCGGCATAGATTTCGCCGGCCGAGAGAATTTCACCGAACCGGCTCATCACGCGCGTGGCGCGTTCGATGTCGCCTGAGATGGAGCGGCCGACGCGCAAGGCCTCGCCACGCATCGTGCCGGCCACCGCCGCAGCGACGGTTCTGGCGAAATCGGCGATGAAATCGCGATCGATATAGGGCAGGTCGATCTCCTCGACGCTGTGTCCGCCTTCGCGCGCCAGCCCGATCGCCGCATCCAGAGCTTTCAACGTCTCTTCCGATATCGGCAGACCGAGCGGCGATTTTCGATAGAAGGCGAGCTTGAGCTTGCCCGGATCGCGCCCAGCCGCCGCAGTGAAACTGCCGTTCGGCGAGGGTGCCGCGTAGGGCGACAGCGGGTCAGGCCCGTGGGTCAGGTCGAGCAGCAGGGCCGTATCGCGCACCGAGCGGGCCAACGCATGGTCGACGACGAAGCCGTACCAGCTTTCGGTGACGAGCGGCGTCAAGGGTACGCGGCCTCGCGAGGTTTTCAGCCCGATCAGCCCGGTACAAGCCGCAGGCACCCTGATCGAGCCGCCGCCATCCGAGGCATGTGCCACCGGCACGACGCCGGCCGCGACCAGCGCAGCCGCACCGCCCGAGGAACCGCCGGTCGTGTGCGCGGTGTTCCATGGATTGCGGGTGACGCCGTAAGCCACCGACTCGGTCACCAGCCTCAGCCCGTGTTCGGGTGCGGTGCTGGTGGCGATCGGAATCAGGCCGGCGGCCAGATAGCGCTCCGTCATCACCGAGCTGAAATCGGGGGTGAAGGCCGGGATGCGGCTGCCGCCATGCGTCGGCACGCCCTTCATAGCGATGCCAAGATCCTTCAGCGCAAAGGGCACTCCGGCAAACGGCAGCTTGCGGTCGACGGTTTTCGCCCGCGCCCGCGCCGCCTCATAGAGCGGTTCGGCGATGGCGTTGATCTCCGGGTGGGTGGCCTCGGCCCGGGCGATCGCCGCATCGACGAGATCTTGCGGTGTAATCTCTCCCTTGTGCACGAGTGCGACCTGGCCGGTTGCGTCATGCTCCCACAGAACCCGCTCGATCGACATGGTCGCCCTCCCGCTCATTGCAAGCTAGCGGGCGGCGATTTCATTGGCAATCGACGCTGGCGCTGCCGGTGCGCAAGACCATTTCAGTCGTTGCAAATACATTGCAATCGCCTAATTTGGCGGCGGATGACGCCGCAGGACATCAGCAACCTGATTGTCCGGACTTCGATGAAGGACCGGGCTGCGTTCGATCTGCTCTACCGGCAGACCAGCGCGAAACTTTTCGGCGTCTGCCTTCGTGTATTGAAGGATCGGGGAGATGCAGAAGAGGCGCTTCAAGAGGTCTTCGTCAAGATATGGACGAAGGCGGACCGTTTCGCCGTTTCGGATCTGAGCCCGATCTCCTGGCTGGTGGCCATTGCGCGCAATCATGCGATCGATCGGATCAGGGCGCGGCGAGAGCCTGCCGCCTATATCGATGCCGCGCTCGACGTGGCCGATCCGGCGCCGGGGCCGGAGGCCATGGCCGTGGCGGGCGGTGAGTCCGAACGCATTTACCATTGTCTCAAGGAATTGGAGAAGGACCGGGCGGCGGCCGTCCGGGGCGCCTATCTGGATGGCAAAAGCTATGCCGAACTGGCGGAGCGCTATGGCGTACCGCTGAACACGATGCGGACCTGGCTGCGGCGCAGCCTGTTGAAACTGAGAGAATGCCTGGAAAGATGACGCTGGCTGACGACAATGGACCGGAACGTGGGGGCGACGACCTGTTCGCCGCCGAATACGTTCTTGGCGTTCTGGCCGCCGATGAACGCGAGATCGCGTCGCGCCGCATCGATGCGGACGCCGCCTTCGCGCGCCTTGTCGATGCCTGGGAGGCGCATCTTTCGCCGATGGCCGCCGCCTATCCGGAGACAGAGCCTCCGATCAGGGTCAAGGAAGCATTGGACCGCCGGCTGTTCGCTGCAGAGCCGCGCGCCGGCCTGTGGTCGAGCCTTGGCTTCTGGCGCGGTCTTGCCGCCGCCGCCATTGCGGCGCTGGCGATCTACATCGCCGTGCCTTACTTCCGCCCGTCCACCGAACCGCCGCAGGCGCGGCTTGTCGCCTCGCTGGCGGCCGAAGGCAGCGACGTCAAATATCTCGTCGTCTACGATGCCGCCCGTCACGAGGTCGGTCTTTCCCACGTTTCCGGCGAGCGGGCCGCCGGCAAGGACTTCGAGCTGTGGATGATCGAAGGCAAGAAGGCGCCGGTGTCGATGGGCGTCATCCCGGCCGGTGCGACCGCGCATTTGGCCATCCCGCCCGCCGTCCAGGAGAAATTGGCGCAAGGCGCCGTGCTTGCGGTCAGCGTTGAGCCTGCCGGCGGTTCACCGACCGGCCAGCCGACTGGACCGGTGGTCGCAGCGGGCGATCTGAAGAGCATCTGACCGCTTCTCATCTCCGGAAGCAGACCTGAAATCTATCTCCTGCGATTTAAACGCATGCAAAGCTTGTTGGCGGCTGTCGATCCGCGCCGGGCAAATTGCAGCGACAAATATTTTTTGCGGAGAGGGCGAAACTCCAGCATTTCTATCGCGTATCTCCTTGCGTTCCCAAATGAGGGGAACGATAACCCGAGGAGATTGAAATCATGCGTAAATTCGCCACCATTTTGCTTGCCGGCACGGTCGCCATTTCCGCGCTCGCCACCATTGCCTATGCTCAAAATCCGATGGTCGGCGGCGCCGCCATGTATGCCCAGAAAAACATCGTCGAAAATGCTGTCAACTCGAAGGACCACACGACGCTGGTCGCTGCCGTCAAGGCAGGCGGCCTGGTCGATACGCTGCAAAGCGCTGGCCCCTTCACTGTGTTCGCGCCGACCAACGAGGCCTTTGCGGCACTTCCAGCCGGCACGGTGGAGACGCTGCTCAGGCCTGAAAACAAGGACAAGCTCGTCAAGATCCTGACTTGCCATGTCATCGGCGCCAAAGCGATGGCCGCCGACGTGGCCAAGATGGTGAAGAACGACGGCGGCACCCACAAGGTCAAGACGGTCGGTGGTTGCGAACTGTCGCTCAAGGCCGACGGCGGCAAGGTCACCGTGACCGACGAGAACGGCAACGTCGCCAATGTGACGATCGCCGATGTCGAGCAGTCCAACGGCGTCATCCACGTCGTCGACAAGGTTCTCCTGCCGAAGATGTAACAAACGCACGCTGCCGGCGAAGATATCGCTAAGGGCCTCCCTGCGCACACTCCGCGCCGTTCACGCAAGATGTGGATAGGCGCGGAGTCCCGCTTTGAGGACAGCGATCGTCACCGGCTTTTGATTTCCGTGTGGCGGTCGAATTTGGCACAAGCAATGACAGGAGGAATGGCCATGAACCGTCGCGAGCTTCTTTTGAGTGGTGCGGCAGCCATTGGCGTTGTCGCAGGCGCCACCGCGCTGCGCATGGGCGGAGCCCAGGATGCAGGCGCGGCTGAGACTTTCGAGGTTACCAAGACCGAAGCCGAGTGGCGCGCCATCCTGTCCGACGCGGCCTTCAATGTGCTGCGCAAGGAGGGCACGGAATACCCGGGCACCAGTCCGCTGCTCAACGAGCACCGCAAAGGCATCTTCGCTTGCGCCGGCTGCGGCCTGCCGGTCTATTCGTCAGAGACCAAGTTCGATTCCGGCACAGGCTGGCCGAGCTTCTGGCAGGAAATCCCGAATTCCGTCGGCAAGACCGTGGACAGGTCTTTGGGCATGACCCGCACGGAGGTCCATTGTCGCCGCTGCGGCGGCCATCTCGGCCACGTATTCGACGACGGTCCGCCGCCGACCGGGTTGCGACACTGCATCAATGGCGTTGCCTTGACCTTCAAGCCGGCGACGGCGTGAGGACGGCTGCGACCCTGACTTTGTCGGAGCGCGAGAGGACTTCGTAATGGTTGATTTTGCGCATGACCCCGAAAATCGCATTTCGGGGTCATGCGCGAGGGCGCCAGGCGGGGGATCCAGCGCGCCTCAATGGCCTCCGCCACCGCCGCCCTGAGCGGCTGGCTTGCGGATCACCAGGGTGAAGAGCCCAAGCGTCGCGAACAAAACCGTCAGCATGAAGAATACGTCCATGAACGACAGCAGCGACGCCTGCTGCTGGACCATGCCTGACAGTTTGGAGATGGCCGCCTTGGAGGCGTCGAGCCCGGCGGTCTGCTCGAAGTTGAGCGTCATGTTCTGCAGCTTCTGCTGCGCAGCGGCACTTCCCCATTGCACGTGCTCGGAGAGCCTGGCGTAGTGGAAGGCATTGCGGTCGATCAGCACGGTGTTGATGACTGCCAGGCCGACGGCGCCGCCGAGATTGCGGGTCAGGTTGAACAGGCCAGACGCATTCTTCAGCCGCTCCGGCGGCAAGGTTCCGAGCGCAATGTTGTTGATCGGCACCATGCAAAGCATCATCGAGCAGCCGCGCAGGATCTGCGGGATCAGCAGTTCATAGAAATCCCAGTCGGCGGTTAGATGCGTCATCCACCAGGTCCCCGTGGCGAAGCCGAAGAAGCCGATCATCATCATGATGCGCGGGTCCATCTTGTTCGACAGGATGCCGGAGATCGGCGCAGTGAAGAACATGGCTAGGCCGCTGACGAACAGCGCCTCGCCGATCATCATCGAATCGTAGCCGCGGATCCGCCCCAGGAACACCGGATAAAGATAGGTCAGACCGTAGAGGCCGATGCCGACGACGAAGGAGAACAGCGAGCCGAAGGCAAAATTGATATTGCTGAAAGCCCTCAGATCGACAATCGGCTCCTCGGCGGTGAACACGCGCCAGAAGAACAGCACCGCGCCGAAGGTCATGATGACGGCGCAGATGAACACCGCCTGATCCTGCAGCCAGTCGTTGTTGGGACCTTCCTCCAGCACATATTCCATGCAGCCCAGGAAGGCGGCCATGCCGGCAAGCCCCCACCAGTCGAACTTGCTGAACAGCTTGAGATTGGGTTTGTCGAAGTCGATCAGCGACCAGGCGGCCGTCGTCACCAGAATGCCGGGCACGACGTTGACCAGGAACAGCCAGTGCCAGGACATGGCATGGCTGATATAGCCGCCGACGGTCGGGCCGATGGTTGGCGCCAGCGTCGCCACCAGGCCGATCATCGGCGAGACGATGGCGCGACGCGACGGCGGGAAGATGGTGAAGGCGGCTGCAAAGACGCTCGGGATCATGCCGCCGCCGATGAAGCCCTGCACGGCGCGGTAGACGATCATCTGGTCGATATTGGTTGCGGTCGCCGCCAGCGCGCTGGCCGCGGTGAAACCTGCCGCCGAGATTGTGAACAGCACCCGCGTCGACAGCATCCGGCTGAGGAAGCCCGACAGCGGGATCATCACCACCTCGGCAATCAGATACGCCGTCTGCACCCACGGAATCTCGTCCGAACTGGCGCTCAGGCCCGCCTGGATCTCGGCCAGCGAGGCCGAGACGATCTGGATGTCCAGGATGGCCATGAACATGCCGAACACCATTGCCAGGAAGGCGATGACGCGGCGTGTCGAGATGTGGTCAACCGGCGCCGGCATGGCTGGCGTCGGCGCCGATCCTGCAGTTAGGGTTGCGGTCGCCATGACCTTTGCTCCGGTTCCGCTTTACTTCGATGCCGAAGGCGCCGTGCGGCTGTCGACGGCGACGACGACGCTCAGGCCGGCGCGAAGCTTGCCCGTCTTCAGCACATCCGCGGGCACGTCTATGCGAACCGGAACGCGCTGCACCACCTTGGTGAAATTGCCTGTGGCGTTTTCCGGCGGCAGCAGCGAGAACACTGCTCCCGAAGCCGGGGCCAGCGACGACACGGTACCCTCGATGTCCTGACCGTCGATCGCGTCGACCGACACTCTGACCTTTTCACCAGGCATCAGCCGGGCAAGCTGGGTCTCCTTGAAGTTGGCGACGATGTAGAGCTTGTCCATTGGCACGATGACGGCGAGCTTCTGTCCGGGGCTGATCAGGTCGCCCTGCTCGACCGAGCGGTTGCCGACCACGCCGTCATAGGGTGCGCGCAGCACGGTGAAGGACAGATCCCGCACCGCCTTGTCGTGGGCAAGCTGCAGCGAGGCCAGCGTGCTTGCCGATTCCGCCCGCTGCGCCTGGAGCACGCCGATATTCGCCTGAGCCGCCGCGATCTGCGCGTCGGCGCCGGCTAGTGCGGCATTGGCTTGCTCGACCGCCGTCTGGGCATCGTCCAACTGGGCCTGGGTACCGACGCGGGTCTTGAGCAACTGGGCGGCACGAACCTGAGCTCGCTTCGCATTATCGGCCGCGGCCTGGTCGGCGGTCTTCTGCGCCTGCGCCTGCTTGAGCGAGGCGCGCGCCGCCTCGGTCTGGGCATCGATGCGGTCGAGCGTCTTGCTCAACGTGGCGATCTGCGCCTCGGCCTGGGCAACGGCTATCTTGTAGTCGCCGTCATCGACGATCAGCAGCGGGTCGCCGGCCTTCACCTGCTGGTTCTCGGTCACTTTGACCTGATCGACATAACCCGAGATTTTTGGCGAGATGAACGCCGTGTCGGCCTGGACATAGGCGTCGTCGGTCGTGATCATGAAGCGCCCGTCGGTCCAGTAATCATAGCCATACCAGGCGCCGGCGCCCAGCAGGGCCAGGCCGATGATGGGCAGCAACATCGAGCGCATCGAGCGCTTCTTCTTGGCGGGAGCCAGCGGGGTGACGTCGGCGGGCTTGAGAGGGGTTTCCGGCGCTTCGATCGCAGGCTGGACCTTGGCACTGGGGAAGGGGCGGACTTCGGCACTGGTGGGCGCGTTCGAGGACATGATATCTCTCTAAATTAATTGGCGCTGAATTTCGTCAGACTGAACCGTTCGGTTCGATCTCGACGTTGACTTAGCGCTTAAAGAGGCCCATATCAAGAGCAATCGAACCGGATGGTTCGAATTATTTTACGAGGTGTGACATTATGGCCGAAGCCCCCAAGGCCGCTCCTTTGCCTGATTCAGGCCCATTGCCCAGCGCCGGCAAGGACCAGTGCGATCTGCTGGACAGTCTGCCGCGCGGCCGCCCAGCCGCGGGGCAAGACCCGGTCAAGCGCAGCCAGATCATCGAGGGTGCGCGCCGTGTCTTCATCGACAAGGGCTTCGAAGCCGCGTCGATGAACGACATTACGCGCGAGGCCGGCGTGTCCAAGGGCACCATCTATGTCTACTTCGCCAACAAGGAAGAGCTGTTCGAAGCGCTGATCGAGGAAGAGCGCGGCACGATTTTCAAGAACATGTACGAAGTGCTCGACCAGATCGGCGACCTTCGCCAGACGCTGGTGAAGTTCGGCATCGTGCTGTCCATGAAGATCACTTCGGCGAGGGTCATCCTGGCGCAGCGGACGGTGATCGGCGCGTCGGAACGCATCCCGGAGCTTGGTGCCCGGTTCTACGAACGCGGCCCGAAGCGCGGCCATGACAGGGTCGTCGTTTTCCTCAACATGGCTATCGAACGCGGCCTGCTGAAGATCGACGACGTCGAGCTTGCCGCCTATCAGTTCACCGAGCTGTGCCTGGCCGGCCTTTTCCGCCAGTGCATTTTCGCCTATCGCACCAAGGCGCCAAGTGCGGCCGAGATCGAACACATCGTCAGGTCGGGCGTCGATGTGTTCCTGAAGGCCTACGGCACCGAACAGCTTGAGCAGGAACGGGCCTCCAGCCCCGCCTGACAGGCTGCCAGGGTCGGTGGCCTATCCGCCATTGGCGGCGAGCACGATCGCCGCACGCAATTCCTCGAGGCCCTCGCTCTTTTCCGACGACGTGGCGAGCACGAAGGGAAATGCCGCCGGGCGTTTCTTGATCTTCTGGAGCGTTTCCTCGACCAGTCGCGGTACCCCCGCCGCCTTGATCTTGTCGGTCTTGGTCAGCACGATCTGATACGACACCGCCGCCTTGTCGAGCAGCGACAGCACCTCGTCGTCCTTGGCCTTGATGCCATGGCGGGCATCGATCAGCACGTAGACGCGCTTCAGCGTCACCCGGCCCTTGAGATAGTCGAAGACGAGCTTCGTCCACTCGTCGACCTTTTCCTTCGGTGCCGTGGCGTAGCCATAGCCTGGCATGTCGACCAGCGCCATCGGCGGCAGATCGGCGCCTTCTCCCGAAAATCCGCCAGGCACGAAATAGTTGAGCTCTTGCGTACGGCCCGGCGTGTTGGAGGTGCGCGCCAGCCCCTTTTGGTTGACCAGCGCGTTGATCAGCGACGATTTGCCGACATTGGAGCGGCCGGCAAAGGCGATCTCGGGTGGACCCTCCGGCGGCAGGAATTTCATCGCCGGCACGCCGCGGATGAAGATCCAGGCTCGCGTGAACAATTCGATGCCGATCGTGGTCTTGTTCAACGCGTTCAAACCGCTGCCTCCAGAAGAAAAATGTTGCTGCCACGAATGGCATCGAGATTGCGGCTGATCTTTTCCACCGGCCAGTGCCACCACGCCAGCGCCAGCAGCCGCCGGATGGTCCTGTCGTCGAAGCGCATCTTCACCACCTTGGCCGGATTACCAGCGACGATCGCATAGGCCGGCACATCGTGCGTCACCACCGACTTTGCCGCGACGATGGCGCCGTCGCCGATCTTCACGCCGGGCAGCATAACCGCTTCCATGCCGATCCAGACGTCGTTGCCGACGATTGTATCGCCGCGCACCTCCTTCGACCATGTCGCCGGGTCGAAACCTTCTTCCCAGCCATGGCCGAAGATGTTGAACGGATAGGTCGAAAAGCCGGACATGGCGTGATTGGCGCCGTTCATGATGAAGCGCGCACCCTCGGCAATGGCGCAGAACTTGCCGATGATCAGCCTGTCGCCGATGAACGGATAATGATGCAGCACGCATTTTTCGGCGAATTTGTCGGGTCCGTCAGGGTCGTCATAATAGGTAAAGTCGCCAATCTCGATATTCGGCGCCGTCACCAGCGGTTTCAGAAAGCCGACGCGCGTGTGCAACGGGATCGGATGCTTGATCGATGGATTGGGTCCGGTCATATCGAGCTCCGTCGAGCAACTGCCAGCCAGGTCAAAATAGCGCGATCCGTCCGGCAGTACCAATCGCTTAATCCAGGCGGGCAGCTTGTGCAAAAAGCCCCGGACGAACCGGGGCTTTTTGGTCTCGCATAGTCGGAGTGCCGGCTATTCCGCCGGCGACGGTTTCTTGCGGAACAGCGCGACCAGATTGTCCCACAATTCGATCTTGGCGCCTTGCCGCTTCATGATCACACCCTGCTGCAGGATCGACAGTGTGTTGTTCCAGGCCCAGTAGATGACCAGGCCGGCCGGAAAACCCGCCATCATGAAGGTGAAGATCACGGGCATCCAGGTGAAGATCGCAGCCTGCGTCGGGTCCGGCGGCGTCGGGTTCATGCGCATCTGCAGGAACATCGTCACACCCATGATCAGCGGCCAGACGCCGATCATCAGCATGTGCGGCAAGGTAACGGGGATCAGTCCGAACAGGTTGAAGATCGACGTCGGGTCCGGCGCCGCCAGATCCTGGATCCAGCCGAAGAACGGCGCGTGCCGCATCTCGATGGTGATGTAGAGCACCTTGTAGAGCGAGAAGAACACCGGGATCTGCAATGCCACCGGCCAGCAGCCGGCGAGCGGATTGATCTTTTCGGTCTTGTACAGCTCCATCATCGCCTGCTGCTGCTTCATCTTGTCGTCCGCGTATTTCTCGCGGATCTCGAGCATCTTGGGCTGCACCTTCTTCATGTTCGCCATCGACGCATAGGACTTGTTGGCGAGCGGGAAGAACAGCGCCTTGACAATGACGGTGGTGGCGAGGATCGCCAGACCGAAATTGCCGAAGAATTTGTAAAGCGTGTCGATCAGCGAGAACATCGGCTGAGTTATGAACCAGAACCAGCCCCAATCGATCAGCTTTTCGAAAAGCCTTATCTTGCGATCTTTCTCGTAAGCATTGATCTTGTTGACTTCCTTTGCGCCGGCAAAGATCTCCGATTCAATGGTCTTGGATTCGCCGGGCTGCAGCGCAATCGCGTCCGTGCGGAAGTCGGCTTGATAGCGATGACGGCCGTCCTCGTAATAAGCGAAGTTTGGCTGAAACTCCTGCGCCTCTGTCGGCACCAGCGTCGCCGCCCAGTATTTGTCGGTGATGCCCAGCCAACCGTCCTTGGACTTGCTCGGTGTGTACTGCTTGTTTTTCTCGAGATCGGCGTATTTGTGTTCCTGCAGGCCTTCGCTGCCGGTGACGCCGATCAGGCCTTCGTGCAACACATAGATGCTGGCGACCGCCGGCTTGTCGAAGCGGGTGATGCGGCCGTAATTGAACAGCGAGACAGGGCTGCTACCGGAATTCTGCACGGTGTCGGAAACGGTGAACATGTAGTCGTTGTCGACCGAGAATGAGCGTTTGAAAGTCAGGCCCTTGTCGTTGGTGAAGGTGAGCGTCACTGGTGTAGCCGGCGTTAGCGTCGGATTGCCGTCGACGTTCCAAACGGTCTTGGGTCCCGGCAGCGTTCCCACCTTGTCTTCGCCAACAAAGCCGATCTCGGCGAAATATCCGTTCGGCAGCGACTCAGGATTGAGCAGCGCGATCTTGGGTGAGTTTTTGTCGACCGTCTCCGTGTAGTGCTTGAGCTTGAGATCATCGAGACGCGCGCCGGTGAGGTTGATCGAGCCTTCGAGGCTCGGCGTGTCGATCTTGACGCGGCTGGTCGAGGCAATCGCCTGGTCGCGGCTGGCCGGCGTCACGGCGTCGCCGCCAGGCGCGCTCGGAATGGCGCCCGGCTGCACCGGTGTTTCGCTGGCGCCCGGGCTGGTGCCTTGGGCAGCCTTCTTCTGCTCCGCCACGCGCTGCTCTTCGATGCGGGCGGCTTCGCGCTGCATCTCGCTGCGCGGCATCACATAGAAATATTGCCAAAGCGCCAGGATCAGCACCGACAGTGCGATGGTGATGAAGAAGTTGCGGTTGTTTTCCATCGAAGCCCTTGGCCTATCGTGTTCCACGCAATCTGCGGGAGAGTTCGGCCTTCAACTGGCCGAACGGAGTGGTAAGCACGTCTTCGCGCCCGACGATGACATAATCATTGCCGGGCGCCATGTCATCCGCGGCATGCGTGCGCACGGCCTCTCTCAGCCGCCGCCGGATGCGGTTGCGAACGACGGCGTTGCCGACCTTCCTGGTGACGGTGTAGCCGACGCGCGGCGCCTCGCTGTCGCCGCGGCCCAGGACCTCGACGAGGAAAAGCCGCCCGCGGCGCTTTTCGCCGCGGCGGACAGCCAGGAATTCCGCGCGCTTCAGAAGCCGCTTGGGATGGGCACCCGTTGGCTTGCCGGTTGCGGGCAACGATCTTGTCTCTCGCTTGGTGCTCAGGCGCTGAGACGCTTGCGGCCGCGGTTGCGGCGGGCTGCGACGACGCCGCGGCCACCCTTGGTGGCCATGCGGGCACGGAAACCGTGCCTGCGTTTGCGGACGAGTTTGGACGGCTGGTAAGTACGCTTCATTTGTTTAAATACCGCGGGGTGCGGCCCTTCTTGATTCTGTCACTTTGTAACAGGAGCTTTGCCGGGCCGGTTTTGGCGCGATCGAAACCGCGCCGGGACGAATGGCCCGAGCGTGAGCGGGCTTATAGAAAGAAGGGTTTTGGAAGTCAATCCAGCGTGTCGGGCCGGCATTGTCGGACCGGCATCGAAGTCTTGCGGCCCTTTGTCCGGCTTCGGCCAAGGATGAATTTGGCAAAAAAGCCGCAATCGCCTAATCTCACCCGATCAAGCGATCGTGAAGACGAGCAGTCCCTAAGACAAGCAGCCGTGATGACAGGCAGCCGTGACGACGAGCATGAGTGAAGTCCCAGCAACCGACGAACGCATCGCCCAGGCGAAGGCGGCCACCCGCAGGGTGCCGCTGGCGCGCGGCCTGTCGACCAAGTTGCTGCTGCTCACCATCGTCTTCGTGCTCTTGGCCGAAATCCTCATCTTCGTGCCCTGGATCGCCAGCTACAGGCTGAGTTGGCTGAAGGAGAGGCTGAGCACCGCCGCCGCGGTTTCCATCGTCCTGGTGCAGGGCGAACCTGCCTCGCTGTCGCGTGCCGCCCAGAACGACGTACTGATGGCGATCGGCGCCAAGGCGATCGCCGTGCGCGACGGCGGCGTCTCGCGGCTTCTGGTCGTGGCCGAAATGCCGCCGCAGGTCGACGAGCATATCGATATCGCCAATGTCGGCATGATCAAGGGTATGACCGGCGCGCTGGACACGCTGTTTTTCGGCGGCAAGCGGATGCTGCGCGTTTTCGGGCCGGTCGGCGACAGCGACAAAGAATTCGAGCTGATCATGCCCGACCACCGCCTGCGCAATGCCATGCTGATCTATTCGCGCAACGTCGCCTTCGTCTCGCTGCTGATCTCGCTGTTCACCGCCATGCTGGTCTACGCCGCGATAGACCTGATCATGATCGGCCCGATCAGGACGATGACACGCTCGATGCTGTCCTTTTCCGAGGCGCCCGACGATCCCGGTCGCATCATTCACCCCGCCGCCCGGGCCGACGAGATCGGCGTCGCCGAACGCGAGCTGTCGCAGATGCAGGAGCGGCTGCAGAAGATGCTGACCGAGCAGAAGCACCTGGCCGATCTCGGCCTGGCCGTGTCGAAGATCAACCACGACATGCGCAACATCCTCGCCTCGGCGCAACTGATGTCGGACCGCCTGCGCCAGGTCAAGGACCCGACCGTGCAGGCCTTCGCACCAAAACTGCTGCGCGCGCTCGACCGTGCGGTGTCCTACTCGGAGGGCGTGCTGGCCTATGGCCGCACCCAGGAGCCGCCGCCGTCGCGCCGCAGGCTGCGGCTGCGCCAGCTGGTCGAGGACGTCCAGGGCCTGCTCGACATCGAATGCGGCATCGAATTCGTCAACGCCGTCGATCCGGTGCTCGAGGTCGACGCCGATTCCGACCAGCTGTTCCGCGTGCTCACCAATCTTAGCCGCAACGCCGTGCAGGCGATGGCGGCCGACACCGAGAGCGCCGTGGTGCGCCGCCTGACCATATCGGCCGAGCGCATCGGCAGCGTCAGCCGCATCGTCGTGACCGACACCGGCCCCGGCCTGCCGCCAAAGGCGCGAGAAAACCTGTTCGCGGCATTCCGCGGCTCGGCCCGCAGCGGCGGCACCGGCCTTGGCCTGGCGATCGCCCATGAATTGATCCGCGCCCATGGCGGCACGGTGGAGCTGGTCGAAAGCATCGGCGGCCGCACCACATTCGCGGTCACCATTCCCGACCAGCCGGTCCGGCTCGACCAGGCCCGCAACGGTCTGCGCCGCCCGGCGTAACGAACCGTTTGTTTACGGACCGTTTCAATTCGCAAATGGTTGGTCCGAGACTACGAGCCATCGGCTCGGCCGCCGTGCAACGGCGTGTTTCGTTACGGGCCGTTCCGATTGGCAAATGACTGATCCAAGACGACGACCTATCGGCTCGGCCGCCGCGTGACGCGATCTTGCCTTCGCCGGCCGGCGCATGACGGCAAAACATGACGGCAAAACTTTTGGCCAGGATCGGCTTGCTTTTCGCAAATTCAGTCGCTAGGGAACAGCTCACATTCGCGGCCGGTCGCCAGGATCGGATCGCGGGGCTATGCGAAGCATGGCCTGTTGCGCGCCCGTAGCTCAGCTGGATAGAGCACCAGACTACGAATCTGGGGGTCAGGAGTTCGAATCTCTTCGGGCGCGCCATTAAACTCATGCCTACCCCGGGAACATAGGTAACAGAATCTACCACCGGTGGCCTGAAAGTCGCGAGGGCTGAGCGCCATCCATGCCAAAAAGGAGATCGTCAGCTAATGCTGCTCAGTCGGCCTGCTTAATCTCCAGGCCCGGTTCAGTCGGCGGGCCTGGCGTGCAATCCTGGCCAGTGCATTCCTGCACGGGATCTTTCGCCGGCGGGAGACAATTTTGGCCTTCACAATGAACTGGCGGCTGCGTTGTTGCGGCTTTATTGTTCTGCGGCACAGGCCGATCCTCAGCGCGAACGGGCCGATCCTCAGCGCGAACGGCCGGCATTCCAAGGTCGATCATGGCCGTGCACAAGAGCGCAATTCGAAGCAAATTCATTTTCGCCTCCGCAACTGACAGCGAGACGCAGATTATACCTTCGAACTGCGGCCAACATCCTGTCACCCGCGAACGGCGTTAACAGCGCGTTTCATTGCCGGTCGGAAGGGCGTACCGATTGCGATCGAGCGTCGTCCTCTTCCTGGCAAAATAGCGCCAGAAACGGGGCTTTCGGCTAGAGGTGACTGAAGCCAACCTTCCGATTTTCCTCTACACCTGTTCGAAGGGTTCGAGGTGCGTTAGGGCCTCGCATATTCGAGGTTTTCAGTTCTTTCACGGGGGAACGTAGATGACGGCATTCAACAGCGTCCGCTTCCGGGTCAAGCCGGGTAGTGAAGACGAATTCGTCGAACTGTTCAGCAGCGCTCCGCGCAATTTCGAGGGGTTGCGAAAAATGGCTCTCGTCAAATCGGGAGATGGCGCCTTCTTCTCGATTGGAGAGTGGGACACTTTTCAGCACATGGTCGATGCCAGGCCCAAAATGCTGGGCAATCTTGATCGGTTCCGGCATACGTTGCAGCAGCTTGAGGGCGGATATACGGATGCTGTTTCCGGCGAGACTGTCTTCGAAACGGACGGCAGGAGCGGCGGCAGGTCGGTATAGTATCGCACTTCGAAAAAGCTTATGCCGTGCGCCACTTCCCGGCTCTATCACCTAAACCGCACATTCGCTCTCGAAAGCTCTGCCACCGACCTGCATCCCATCAGCCGCATGTCGCGTTCGATCTCGGTTCGCATCAGGCCGAGCGCCCGTTCGACGCCGGCCTGTCCGGCGGCGGCCAGCGGGAAGAGATAGTAGCGCCCGACGCCGACGGCCTTGGCGCCCAGTGACAGGGCTTTCAGGACATGCGTGCCGCGCTGGACGCCGCTGTCGATGATCACGTCGATCTTGTCGCCCACCGCGTCGACGATCTCCGCCAGCTGGTCGAAGGGGCTGCGCGAGCCGTCCAACTGCCTGCCGCCGTGGTTTGAAAGAACGATGCCGGTACAGCCGATGTCGACCGCCTTTCTGGCATCGGCGACGCTCATGATCCCCTTCAGGCAAAACTGGCCGTTCCAGAAACGGACCATGTCTTCGACGTCCTTCCAATCCAGCGATGGATCGAGGATCTCAGTGAAATAGCGGCTGATGGAAAGCGCTCCGCCGCCGAGGTCGATATGGCCGTCCAACTGCGGCAGGCTGAATTTTTCATGCGTCAAATAGTCGATGGCCCATCTCGGCTTGATCGCAAACTGCATCATGCCGCCGAGCGTAAGCCGAAAGGGGATGGAAAAACCGGTCCGCAGGTCGCGTTCGCGGTTTCCGCCGGTGACGCTGTCGACCGTCAGCATCATCACGTCGACGCCGGACGTCTTGGCGCGCTCCATCATGGCGCGGTTCAGGCCGCGATCCCTGTGGAAATAGAACTGATAGACCTGCGGTACTCGGTGCTTGCGGACTTCCTCCAGGCTGACCGTCCCAAGCGACGACACGCCGAACATCGTGCCGAACTTCTCCGCGGCTGCGGCGACGGCGCGCTCTCCGCTATGGTGGAACAGCCGTTGAAGTGCCGTCGGCGAGCAATAGACCGGCATCGCCAGTTTCTGGCCCATGACGGTGACCGACATGTCGATCTGCCCGACGCCGGCAAGCACGTTGGGGACGAGATCGCAGTTCTCGAACGCAGCCGTGTTGCGCCGCAGCGTCGTCTCGTCGTCGGCGCCGCCATCGATATAGTCGAAGATCGGCCCCGGCAGGCGCTGTTTTGCCAGCCGGCGGAAGTCCTGAAAATTGTAGCAGCTTTGCAATCTCATGAAATCAATCGGGTATATGCCGGGCCCGATGTCAAGCCTGTGCCATTGTCGATCGCCGGCGCTCTCGCCTCAGCCCGCCAGAGCGCCAACCGACTCCCGCACCACCAGCGGGCATTCGAGCTTGGTGATGGGATAGCGGCCACGACCGGGAGCAGCGGGGACTTCGAGCTGCTCGATCGCCCATTGTCCCATCGCCATATGCGGCAGGATCGACGTCGTCAGCGGCGGGAACAGATGCCGCGCGATCTCCTCGTCGTCATAACCGATCACCGAAATATCCCGGGGGATGTGCAGGCCGGCCTCCTTCAGCGCCTCGTAGCAGCCGATCGCGGTGCGGTCGTTCTGGCAGAAGATCGCGGTCGGCCGGTCCTTCAGCGCCAAGAGCTTGACGGTCGCGGCATAGCCGGCGCTCGCCGACCAGTCGCCTTCGACGACCAGCGCCGGGTCGAACGGAATGTCGGCCGTCGCCAGCGCCCGGCGGTAGCCCTTCAGCCGGTCCTGCGCCGCTTGCATCCAGGGCTCGCCGGTGATGGTGGCGATGCGCCGGTGACCATGGCCGATCAAGTGGCGGGTGGAGCTCTGGCCGCCGGCGATCTCGCTCGGCACCACGGCGGGGAAGGCATAGTCGGCGGTGTAGCAGTTGAGCAGGATGACCGGAATGTCGAGGCCGTAGAGATAGTCCGGCGCGACGATCTCGCGGGTGAAAATGGTCATGTAGATCAGTGCCGAAATGCCCCGCTTGGTCAGTGCCGCGATGGCCCGGGGCTCCATCACCTCGTCGCCCATGGTCTGCGCCACCAAAAGCACATTGCCGGCGTTCCACGAGGCTTGCCGCGCCCCTTCAATGGCGACGACCGCCTCCGGGCTGGTCGCCAACTGGTCGACGGCGAAGCCGATCACGCCATCCAGCCCGTCGAATGCGGCAACCGGGGCTCGCAAGGCAGAAAACACGGGCGGCGAATAGCCCAGCGTTCGCGCCGTCTCGATCACCCGCTCTCGGGTTTGCTGCGACAGCCTGATGCCCGGCGTGTTGTTGAGCACGAACGAAACCGTCGCCTGCGAACAGCCTGCCGCCCTGGCGATGTCGGTCATGGTAACGCGGCCCTTGGGGTTTTTCCCCGACGGCTTGCGCCGCCTGGAGACATCGGGATCGCTGAGATCCGTCGGTTCGCTCATGGTTTCATGTTTCCCACCCCGGCCCGTCTAACCGGATCGCGTCGCGGGCGGCAAGCCGGTCCGACATGCCGCGTTTATAAACGGAAATCAAATTTATCATTATTATCAATCGAATCCCATCGCCCGCCATACGGCGGCGCAAACGACAATCTCGCCACAAAGCTTGATTTCTCGCGGATTTCTGCCGCTGCGCAAGCCATCGACGGTCCGCTCGATCCCCTGGCGCCTCTCTGCTCCACGCGGCGGCCAAGGCCTTGCCGCTCATGGCAAGCGACGTTCCAACCAAGAAACTAATACTGTTTACTAATAACTCGCAACGTTCTAAAGTCAATTTGTCATGCCCGGCATGGATCATGCTGGGCGCGGCAAATCGAGCGTGCGACGCGATGTCTGGCGGCTCTCGGGCCGGCGTAAATGCGTCGCGCAATCACGAAAATGTCAGACAAATCGGACTATTTACTAACCGCAAACGAGTGTCTAGAGTTTGCATCGTGGCTGGATTGGCGCCGTTCTTTCGCTGCCGGAACCCTTGAGGAGGAGGGGCGTCCAAGCCGCAATCCGCAAATTCACATCAGCGACACGACTGATTCAAATGGGAGGTTACATGAAATCTGTGATACGAAATACGTCCGTCGCCGCCGCGGCCCTGCTGCTCGGCCTGTCCGTCACGGCAATTGCGCGCGCCGACGACAAGCCGACGCTGGCCTTCGTCGTCAACGGCGCTTCCGATTTCTGGAAGGCGGCCGAAGCCGGCGTCAAGAAGGCTCAAGGCGAACTGCCCAACTATAGTCTGGAGCTCAAATATCCGGAACAGTCCTCGGTCGCCATACAGCAGCGCCTGATGGACGATCTGGTGACGGCCGGCGTGAAGGGGATCATGGTTTCGGCGGTGGACCCCAAGACGTCGACCGACGGGCTGAACAAGATCGCCTCGGAGACGGCATTGTTCACCACCGACAGCGACGCGCCGCAGACCAAGCGTGTCGCCTATATCGGCTCGTCCAATGTCGATGCCGGCAAGCAGGCGGCCGAGATCGCCAAGAAGGCAATGCCCGACGGCGGCAAGTGCCTCGGCTTCGTTGGCCTGCTCGGCGCCGACAATGCCAAGGAGCGCATCCAGGGCATGAAGGACGGCCTCGCGGGCACCAAGATCGAATTGGTCGACGTGCGTGGCGACGACATCGATCAGGCCCGCGCCAAGAAGAACGTCGAGGACGCGCTGGTCGCCAGCCCCGACGTCACCTGCATGGTCGGCTTCTACTCCTACAACACGCCGCGCATCTATGAAGCGCTGCGCGATGCCGGCAAGCTCGGCCAGATCACCGTCGTCGGCTTCGACGACGATCCGATCACGCTGGGCGGCGTCAAGGAAGGTACCGTCGCCGCCACCGTCGTGCAGCAACCCTTCGAATGGGCCTATCAGGGCATGAAGCTGATGGCTGCCTATCTCGAGGGCGACAAGTCGGGCGTTCCCGCCGATGGCCTGATCATCGTGCCGACCAAGATCATCGGCAAGGACGATGTCGACGCCTACGCCGCCAACCTCAAGGCGATGTCGGGAAATTGAGCGAATAAGTTGCGCCGGCTCAAGGGTTCGCCCTGAGCCGGCGATTCTATTGACGCGCCTCGCAAGGCCCGTCAGTCTGAGGCCAAAACGGCTCACCGGCTGCTGTCAGGCGTGATGAATTATTCCGACCCATCCATCGTTGCATCCACGGCCGCTCCGTTCCTGAGCCTCGACGGCGTGCGCAAGACTTATCCCGGCGTTGTCGCGCTGGACGGGTTCTCGATCGAGGTCAGGCCCGGCGAGGTCATCGGCCTGGTCGGCGAAAACGGCGCCGGCAAATCGACGCTGATGAAGATCCTCGGCGGCGTGACCCGGCCGGACACCGGCACCATCACCGTCGATGGCGTCGCCCATGACAGTCTGACCGTCGAAGCCAGCATCGGTTCGGGCATCGCCTTCGTCCACCAGGAACTCAACCTGTTCGAGAACCTCGACGTCGCCGCCAATATTTTCTTCGGCCGCGAACCGCTGCGCGCCGGCCCGTTCAGGCTGGTCGACCGCGCCAGGCTGCGAGCGCTGGCGGCGCCGCTGCTCAAACGCGTGGGCGCCAATTTCTCGGCCGATACGCCGGTGTCGGCGCTGTCGCTGGCCCAGCAGCAAATGGTCGAGATCGCCAAGGCGCTGTCGATCGAGGCGCGGCTGGTCATCCTCGACGAACCGACATCGAGCCTGCCGATCGCAGAAACCGACAAGCTGCTCGGTGTCATCAAGGCGCTGAAGGCAGACGGCATCAGCGTCATTTTCATCTCGCACCGCCTGCACGAGGTCGAGCGCGTCGCCGACCGCGTCGTCGTGCTCAGGGACGGCATGCTCGCCGGAACCTTGCCGAAGAGCGCCATCAATCACGACCAGATGGTCAAGCTGATGATCGGCCGCATGCTGAAGGAGAGGGAGAAGGCCGCAGAATCGGCGCGCCCGCCGGGCTCTGTCGCGCTGTCGGTCAAGGCCATTCGCACCGCTGCCTATCCCGACCGGCCCGTCGACCTCGATGTCAGGCATGGCGAGATCCTCGGCCTCGCCGGTCTCGTCGGCTCCGGTCGGACGGAGCTGGCGCGCGTCCTGTTTGGCATCGACAAGAGCTTTGGCGGCTCGTTCCAGCTTGACGGAAAAGATCTGGTTCTTGGTTCGGCCGCGGACGCAGTGGCCAACGGTATTTTCCTCGTCCCCGAGGATCGCAAGCTGACCGGCATCCTGCTCGACCTTTCGATCGCCCAGAACATCTCGCTGCCCAATCTGCCGGCACATTCGCGGCGCTCGCTGGTCTCGGCCAGCGCCGAGGCCGCCACCGCCGAGAAGCAGAAGACCGATCTCGGCATCAGGGCGCCCTCCGTGCAGACGCGTACCGGTACGCTGTCGGGCGGCAACCAGCAAAAGGTCGTGCTGGCCAAATGGCTGGCGATGAAGCCGAAGGTGATGATTCTCGACGAACCGACCCGCGGTATCGACATCGGCGCCAAGGCCGAGATCTACGGACTGATGCGGGCGCTGGCCGATGCCGGCGTCGCCGTGCTGATGATCTCCAGCGACATGGAGGAGGTGATCGGCGTTTCCGACCGCATTGCCGTCATGCATGAAGGCCAGATCTCGGGCATTCTCGATAAGGACCGGTTCAGCCAGGAAAACGTGCTGCTGCTGGCGGTCGGCAAGCAGCCGAAGTAGTTCGCAGGCACTGGGAGAAGACGATGAGCAAGAAAGATCTCGGCCTGCTGATCCTGATCCTGGTGGTCGGTGCGGTGGTGGCGATCATCAACCCGCGCTTCCTGCTGCCGATCAATCTCGCCAACACCTCGAACCTGATCGGGTTGTTCGGCATCCTGTCGATTGGCCAAGCCTTCGTCATCATCACCGGTGGCATCGAATTGTCGGTCGGCTCGGTGGTTGCGCTGCTCGGCGTGCTGTTTATCGACTTCATCGCCACGCGCGGCATGGCCTGGCCGGTCGCCCTGCCGCTGATCCTGGTGCTCGGCGGCATCATCGGGCTGGCGCATGGCTGGCTGATCACCCGGCTCAAATTGCAGCCTTTCGTGGTGACTTTGTGCGGCCTGTTGATCTATCGCGGCGTGGCGCGCTTCTACACCGCCGACGGCACCGCCGGCTTTGCCTTCGGACAGAACTTCCCGGAACTCGAGTTCCTGACGGCGGGGCGGTCCTGGGGCGTGCCGAACAGCTTCATCGCGCTGATCGTCATCGCCGTCGTCATGTGGGTGGTGCTGCACCGGTCGGTGTTCGGGCGCTATCTCTATGCCATCGGCAAGAACGAGGAAGCGGCAAAATATTCCGGCATCCGCACCGGCCGCATCGTCATGGCCGCCTATGTCATCTGCGGCGTGCTGACGGCGCTGTCAGCTATCTATTTCGCCATGTACACACGCTCGATCTCGCCGGCGAGCCACGGCCAGTTCTACGAGCTCTATGCCATCGCGGCCGCGGTGCTCGGCGGCTTCTCGCTGCGTGGCGGCGAAGGCTCGCTGATCGGCGTCCTGCTCGGCACGGTGCTGCTGCAGGAGCTGCAGAACCTCGTCAACCTGCTCGGCATCCCGTCCTCGCTCAACTTCGCCGTCATGGGCGGGGTGATCCTCATCGGCGTGCTGGTTGACCAGCAATGGGGCGTGTTCAGGGCGCGGCGGCGGATGCTGGAAGCCACACGCAAGGGCGTGGCGGGTGCTGCCGCTGAGTGACGCAAAAATAGCTGGATGAAATACGCCGACTGCCATGGCAGGTGGCGTGAAAGAGTCAACCGGAGCTTCGCGACAGCAGTTCAGGTCGGTCTCTATTTGGAACGAAAACCCGTATCTGAGCGTTTATTTAAGCTTTGCTACGCGGAGGCGTTCCATGCCCACGAATCCAGTTAGTACCGCCAAAGTAGGAACTCACCCCCTCCACCCGATGCTGATACCTTTTCCTGTCGCGTTTCTTGTCGGTGCGTTTGTCACCGACCTGGTTTTCTGGGGGACTGCCGATGCCTTCTGGGCACGAGCATCGATGTGGCTGATCGGGGCAGCCATAGTAATGGCCCTTATCGCTGCGACAGCCGGTTTTATCGACTTCCTCAACGAGCCGCGCATTCGCGCCTTGTCCGACGCCTGGTACCACATGCTGGGCAACTTGACCGCAGTCGTTGTGGCACTGATCAATTTCTACCTTCGCTATGCTCAAGGCGCCGAAGCGGCGGTCCGACCATGGGGCGCGCTCTTGTCGTTCATAGTGGTCTGCATACTGCTGTTCACCGGCTGGAAGGGCTGGGAGATGGTCTATCGGCATCACGTTGCAGTTCTGGATACACCAGCGGATGCGCCAGCGAAGCCTTCGACAACCACTGCCACGGATACTCGTCATGCTGGTCGGGACCGGCACGCCGCATGAGGCCATAATCCAGAAAAGTGGATACCGGTTTCCAAAAAGATATCGGTTAGACAAGTAGCGCCCATACCGAATGCATCGGGTGGGCGCTATTTTAGATAAGGCCCGACATGTCGGAGAAGGCCATGGCCTTGCGCAGCATCTCGGCGAAGCGCTCGCCGGCCGCTTCACGAGGGCCGCTATTGTCGATCGAGGTGACACCCGGTCCGGACAGCGCCACATTGGCGCTGCGCGCCAGCCGTGCCAGCACTTCGCCGCGCGATTCGCGACCGCGCAATGCCAGCCGCTCGGCCAGGATATCCGGTGTAGCCGTGATTTCGACGACAGCCAGATTGGCGTAGCGTTCCCGCAGCGCCGGGATGATCGCGCGCGAGACGTTGGCGATCGCGACACGGCCGTTTGAGACCGACCAATCGACTTCGGCCGGGATGCCATAGCGCAGGCCATGCGCCTCCCAGGAAATCGCGAAGGCGCCATCCGCTTCGGCCTCGACGAAGGCAACGTCGGCGAGCGTGTCGTGATCCTCGGTGGCCGCATCGCTCGGCCGGGTGATCACCCGGCGCACGAACTCCAGCCGGCTCTCGTCGGCAAACACGGCGCGCGCATAGCCGATCACCGTGTCCTTGCCGGCACCGCTCGGCCCGACGACGGCGACGAAGACACCGTCGCGGATCGGAAATCCCGTAGCGGACAATTCACGCTCGACCGATGCCGACACCATCATGCGACTCGGCGTCCCTGCCGCCAGACCGTGCGGACGACCGGGACATGGTCGTCGACGCGCACGCGAACCAGATCGGCGCGCCGGCCGGGCTCGATGACACCGCGATCGGTGAGGCCGACCGCCTCGGCCGGGTTCTTCGAGACCATCGCCACCGCCTGTGGCAAGGAAATGCCCTCGACCACGTCGCCGAGGAAGAAGGCTGACTGGATCAGACTGAAGGGAATGTAGTCCGACGACAGGATATCGAGCAGGCCATCGCCGGCCAGCGTGCGGGCCGAGACATTGCCCGAATGCGAAGCGCCGCGCATGACATTCGGCGCGCCCATCAAAACGCCGAGCCCTGCCTTTTTCGAAGCCCGAGCCGCCTCCTCGGTGGTTGGGAACTCGGCGACACGGACGCCTTGCTCGATCGCTTCGTCGACATGGCCGACGGTCGCGTCGTCATGGCTGGCGAGCACGATGCCGCGCTCTTGGCAGGCAGCGGCGATGAAGCTGCGATTCGGGCTCGAGTTCTTCGCCGATTCCGCCATCCGCTTTTCGCAGAATTTCTGGAAATCGCGATCGGTCAGCTTCAGCTTGCGCTGGTAATAATAGGCATAGGTTTCGAGATCGACGAATTGCCGCTGTCCGGGCGCATGGTCCATCAGCGACGCCAGCCTGACCCGCTCGTCGCCGTCGAAATTGGCGAAGGCCGTGAGGCAGTCCGGCGCCGAAACCTCGCAACGCAGATGGAGGAAATGGTCGGCCCTGAGCCGGTCCTGCTGCACGCTGTCCTCGATCGCGTCGGCCAGCTTGCGTATGTCGGCGGCCGTCAGGTCGGCATCCTCGTCCATGCCGACACGCAAAGCGTCGAGCACGGTGGTGATGCCGGCGGTCGCCACCTGCGCGTCATGCGCGAGCACAGCTGCGATCGGGTTCCAGCGCACTTTCGGCCGCGGCGCGTAATGGCCTTCGAGATGATCGGTGTGGAGCTCGACCAGGCCAGGGATGATGAAGTCGCCGCCCATGTCCTCGCCGCTGCGGCCGGGTCCGGCATCGATGGCGGCGATCATGCCGTCGCGCAGCACGATCGACCCTTCGACGATCTGGTCGGCGAGCACGATCCGGGCGTTGTCAAGAACAGTCTCGGCCGTCATTTCAAGCAGTCCTTGCAGGATTTTGCAGCCAACTGGAACCAATTGGCGTCGTACAAATGCGGTTAGAACAAATAGTCATTTAGGCAGTTCTTCTGGTCAGGCAGTTCTTCTGGCCGGGCGGCGCCCGAGCGCGTGATGGGACAGCACCATGAACGGTGCGCCCGGTTCAGTTTCCACAAACAGCGTCAGCGCGTCCACCGCCACCGGCCGTTGCAGCACGTCCGCAAACAGGCTGTCGATTGCTAGGCGAAGACGAGGGCTTTCCTGTGACGACACCCGGCCGGACAGCGTCATATGGAAGCGAAACGTCTCGAAGACATAGGGATAGCCCCACTGGCAGAGATTGCGGAACTCGTCGGGCTTCAGCGAATCGGGGCTGCGCCGTTCGATCTCGGCTTCCGTCAACGGCGCGCGGAAGCGGTCGAAGTCGCGCACCACGTCGTCGGCGAAGCGGTTGAGCGCCGGCAGCGGTGCTTCCGGCAACAGCGCGAAGAAGCCGTCGATCTGGCTGACGACGAGGCGCGGGATCGTAACCACCGGCGTCGCCTCGGCAAAATCGTCGAGTGCTGCACGAAGCGAGGTTTCCGTCTCGGTGGAGGCCAGTCTGAAGGGCGCCTTCAGTGTCGCATGAAAGCCATAGCGGCGCGCCGAGGCGGTATGGAAGGCAACTTCTGCCGCCGACAACTCGCCCGCAGCCTCGACCGGCTTTGTGGCGGCACCGAATGGGTCGCGGCCGAGCCAGTTGGCGGCGATCCGTGCCAGCGGTTCGTCTTGTCGGGGGGTGAAATAGATCGCGTAGCGCATCGAAGTTCCTCGTCAGCCCCGCTGCCCATAGGCGATTTGCATGACGAAATGACGAAGCTGGTGATTGCTTCTGATAACAAAGTTGTCCAGGCGGGTCATTAGCCGACGATTTTTTCGCCTTGGACCAGCGGATGAAGGCGAAGCGAAAAACCTGTTAGGCCTTCATCAGCCATTCGTGCTCGGGCGCGTTGTGGAATTTCCACGTCCGCTTCGGTCCGGCCATGACGTTGAGATAATAGAGATCATAGCCGTGGCAGGCTGCGCAGGGGTGATAACCCTTGGGGACCAGCACGACGTCGCCATCCTCGATCGCCATCGCCTCGTCGAGCGAACGAGCACCGTTCTCGTCGGCATCGGTGTAGACGCGCTGGAAAGCAAAGCCCTGTGGCGGGTTGAGACGGTGGTAATAGGTCTCCTCGAGATAGGATTCAGCCGGCAGATTGTCCTGGTCGTGCTTGTGCGGCGGATAGCTCGATGTGTGGCCGCCGGGTGTGATGACCTCCACCACCAGCAAGGAATCGGCCGGCTTGCCCTCCGGCAGGATGTTGGTGACATAGCGCGTGTTGGTGCCTTTGCCGCGAACCTCCTGGCCGAGATCGTCGGGCCCGATGACACGGACCGGCAGACCGCCGCCCAGTCCTGGCGCCGAACAGACGGCAAGTTCGAGATCGGTATCGGCGCTCACCGACCACTCCGACCCCTGCGGCACATAGACCGACCACGGCTTGCCCTCGAACGGCGACATGCGTTCGCCGAGCAAGCCGAGATCCTTGCCGCCGGCCTTGGCCTTGCCCTTGCCGGTGACGAACACCAGGCAGACCTCACGATCCGCGGTTTGCCCGGAAGCGCTCTCGCCGGGCCTGAGCCGATGCAGATCGAAGCCGACATAGGTCCAGCCGGCGCTTTGCGGCGTCACATGGGCGATGCGGCCGTGGCCCTTATTGGCTTTGACGAGCAGCTTCGACATGGTCATTCCTTCGGTTTGGCGTCTGCCGATGGCTTGTCCTCGTCAGCCGGCTTGTAGAGATAGAAGAATTGCCAGACGGCATAGCCGGCGAAGCCGAGCGCGATCACGCCCCAGAACGGTGTGCCCGTAGCGAATTCGATCACCGACCAGACCAGGCAGACCGCGACAACGGCAACGCGCCGCCACAGCGGCCGGAAAAACGGGTGCTCGGAGTCTTTCATCGGATCAACACCTTTCCTCGCGAGCCTCAAGCATTGGGAAAGCCCTGTGTCTCCACCGTATAGCCGGCCGCCGTCATAGCCCGCATCAATTCCTTGTAGCCGACCTGCGCCATCTTGAGCGGCGGGTTCTTCTTCGGATCCTGCTCGGCCTCGACCACGAACCAGCCTTCATAGCCATGGTCGGCGAGCCTCTGGACGATGGCGCCAAAATCCAGCGAGCCATCTCCCGGCACGGTGAAGGCGCCAAGTGCCACCGCGTCGAGGAACGATTGCTTCTCGCGATCCAGTCCCGCGATCACCTCCATGCGCACATCTTTCACATGCACATGGTTGATGCGCGGGTGGTGGTTATCAATAGCGCGCAGCACATCGCCGCCGGCAAAGGCCAGGTGACCCGCGTCGAGCAGCAATGGAATGCCTTCTCCCGAATAGCGCATGAAGGCATCTAGCTCTGGCTCGGTCTCAACTACTGCCGCCATATGATGATGGTAGGAGAGCCGCATGCCTTGCTCTGCACACCATTCGCCGAACTGCGTGAGCCGCCGGGCGTAGGCTTTCATTTCCTCGTCCGAAAGCCTGGGCTTGCTGGCGAGCGGCTTCGAGCGGTCGCCCTGGATGGAGCGGCCGACTTCACCATAGACGATGCAGGGCGCGTTCACCGCCTTGAACAGGTCGATCATCGGCTGGATACGATCCTTGTTCTTCGCCATGTCTTCGTCGACCAGCGTCCCCGAGAACCAGCCGCCGCAAAGCGTCACGTCGGCCTCTTTCAGGATCGGCAGCATGATTTGCGGATCGTTGGGAAAGCGGCGGCCCATTTCCATTCCGGTAAAGCCAGCCGAGCGCGACTGGCGCAGGCACTCCTCCAGCGACACATCATCGCTGAGTTCGGCAAGATCGTCGTTCCACCATGCAATGGGGGACATGCCCAGTTTGGCTTTCAAGTCGTCACTCCAGTTTCAGACATTCGAGGCGCGTTCGCGGATGGCTAAAGAAACCCGCCCGCTCAGCGCTTCCTCATATTTCTTGCGCGCCGCATTCACTTGCGGCCGTGCCGAGACTTCCGGCACTGCGACATCCCACCAGCTTCCACCGGCCTCGGTCGAAACCAGCGGGTCGGTGTCGATGACCAGCACGGTCGTTCGCGTGTTCTTCTTCGCTTGCGCCAGCGCCGTTTCCAGCCCGGCGATCGATGGCACTTTTTCGGCAATCGCACCCATGCTCGCAGCATGCGCGGCGAAGTCGATCTCGGGCAAGGTTTCGTGACGGGCGTCCTTCAGCAGATTGTTGAAGTTGGCGCCGCCGGTCGCCATCTGCAACCGGTTGATGCAGCCATAGCCGCGGTTGTCGAGCAGCACGATGGTCAGCTTGAGGCCGAGCATCACCGAGGTCGCGATCTCGGAATTGAGCATCAGATAGGAGCCGTCGCCGATCATCACCACGACCTCTTCGTCCGGCTTGGCCATCTTGACGCCAAGCCCGCCGGCGATTTCGTAGCCCATTGTCGAGAAGCCGTATTCTGCGTGATAGGAGCCGGGCGCGCCCGCCTGCCATAGCTTGTGCAATTCGCCGGGCAAGCCGCCGGCGGCATGAAGCAGTACCACGCCGGAGCCCATGGCGCGCTGTACTGCGCCGATCACTTGCGCGTCGGACGGATAGGCGGCATTGGTCGACGCCGTCACCTTGTCGGCATCCGCTTGCCATTCCTTCTTGCCGCTAATCGCATTGTCGGTCCAGTCTGAAGGGGCTTTCCAGCCTTTCAGCGCCGCAGCGAGTTCGGCGAGCCCTTCCGCCGCATCGGCGACCAGCGGCAGCGCCTGGTGCTTTCCGGCGTCAAAAGGCTGGACATTGAGCCCGATGAGGGTCTTGCCGGCATTCTTGAACAGCGCCCAGGAGCCGGTGGTGAAATCCTGCAGTCTGGTGCCGACGGCAAGCACGACGTCGGTCTCTTCGGCCAGCCTGTTGGCCGCCGAGGTGCCGGTAACGCCGACCGCAGCCATGTTCAGCGGATGATCGTCTGGCAGCGAGGATTTGCCGCCTTGCGTCTCGCAGACCGGAATGCCGGTGTCTTGCACCAGTTTTGCCAGCTCCTCGGACGCCTGCGAATAGAGTACGCCGCCGCCCGCGATCACCAGCGGCTTTTTCGCCGCTTTGAGTACCGCGACTGCGGCCGCCAGTTCGTTGCGGTCCGGGCGCTGCCGTCGCGGCGTCCAGAGTCGCTCGGCAAAGAAACTCTCGGGGTAGTCATAGGCCTCGGCCTGCACGTCCTGGCACAGCGCCAGCGTCACCGGGCCGCATTCGGCGGGATCGGTCAGCACCTGCATGGCGCGGTTGAGCGCCGGCATGATCTGCTCCGGCCGCGTGATGCGGTCGAAATAGCGCGACACCGGGCGGAGGCAGTCATTGACCGTCGCCGTGCCGTCGGAAAAATCCTCGGCCTGCTGCAGGACGGGATCGGGAATGCGATTGGCGAAGACGTCGCCTGGCAGAAACAGGACAGGCAACCTGTTTACATGCGCAAGTGCCGCAGCGGTCACCATGTTGAGCGCGCCGGGGCCGATCGAACTGGTCGCGGCCATGAAGCGACGGCGGAAATTGGCCTTGGCGTAGGCGATCGCGGCATGCGCCATTGCCTGCTCGTTATGGGCACGAAAGGTCGGCAGTTCGTCGCGAACCTGGTAGAGCGCCTCGCCGACGCCGGCGACATTGCCGTGGCCGAAGATCGCCCAGACGCCGCCGAAGATCGGCACTTTCTTCCCGTCCATCTCGGTCATCTGTCGAGCAAGAAAGCGGGTCAGCGCCTGCGCCATCGTCAGGCGGATTGTCTTGGTCATGTCGGTTCCTCCGCAGTCCTTATGCCGCGCCTTCTTATGCTGCTTTGCGGCCGCGCGCCGCAAGCCATGCCTCGGTCAGTCTCTCGAAGCGAGATGCCATGTCGGCAACCGCTTCATCGTCTGACATCTTGCCGGCAAGCCATTGTTCGGCCGCGTTGATGAAGATGGTGCGGCCGACGGCAAAGCCCTTGACGATAGACGCCTTGGCGGTGGCAGCAAAGGCCGCTTCCAATTCGTCCTGCGGCGCTTCGAGGCCAAGCAGCACAATCCCGCGGCACCACGGATCGTTCTTCAGGATCACCGCCTCGATCTTTGCCCATGCGCCGGCCGATGCCTGCGGTTCGAGCTTCCACCAATCGGGCTTGATGCCGAGTGCGTAGAGTTCCTCGAGCGCGCGCGGGATGGTCATGTCGTCGAGCCTGCCGTGCTTGCCGGCGATGATCTCGACCAGAAGTTCTCTGCCCATTTTCCGCGCGGCCTCGAACAAAGCGCGCAGTTTCTGCTGCTGTTCGCTCTTCAGCGCCGCGGGATCGTCGGGATGATAGAAGCACAGGCACTTGATGCAGTGGTCGACCGGCCATTCGGTCAGTTGCGAACCTATGTCTTGCGAGAACTCGAAGCGAAGCGGTCGCGAACCCGGCAACTCGACCGGCCGGCCGAGCCAGGCGAAGGAATGGTGGGCGAATTCGAACATCGCCTCGCGTCCGTATTTTTCGTCGAGCAGCATGCCGTAGCCGGCGCGGCCAGCCGCGACCTTGGCCGCAGCCTTGACCGTCAGCACCTTGAAAGCTGGGATTCGCGACGGATCGGCGCCGGCTTTTGCCGCGACATCCTCCAGCTGGACGCGGTGGTCGCAGGCGAACGCCATCAGCGAGGGGATGTCGCGCCGGCGCGTGGTCGCCCAATGGATGTGATTGATCGCCTCGTCCTTGCGCAGCGCCAGATGCTTGCTGCCGTTTTTCAGGAAGAACTGCAATTCCTCGAAAGTCGGGTATTCCGGTGCGCAGAGCAGCCGCGACACGGCAAAGGCGCCGCAGGCATTGGCCCAGGTCGCCGCCGTCGCCAGGCCTTCCTCGCCGAGCCAGCCGCGCAGGAAGCCCGACATGAAGGCGTCGCCGGCGCCGAGCACATTGTAGACCTCGATTGGAAATCCCTTGCCGACGATACCGTCCTCGAGGTCGTCGCTGATCGGCCCGTCATAGACGATGCAGCCCATGGCGCCGCGTTTCAGCACGATGGTTGCCGCCGACAGCGAGCGGATGGTTTTCAGCGCGCTCAGGCAATCGTCTGCGCCCGAGGCGATCATGATTTCCTCTTCGGTGCCGACGATGAGATCGCAATCGGGCAGCACCGTCTTCAACTGCGCCGAGACGCGGTCGGATTTCACATAGCGCTCGAAGCCTTCGGCGTGGCCGGCGAGACCCCAGAGGTTGGGGCGGTAGTCGATGTCGAACACCACCTTGCCGCCCTTGGCTTTCATGACACGGATCGCCTTGCGCTGGGCGGCGTCGCTGTTGGGCCGTGAAAAATGCGTGCCGGTGACGACGACCGCGCGTGCCGAAGCGATAAACGCCTCATCGATATCGTCTTTCGAAAGCGCCATGTCGGCGCAATCGCTGCGATAGAAGATCATCGGCGAGACGCCTTCATCCTCGACCGACAGCAGCACCAGGGCGGTCAGCCGCTCCGGATCGGTCTTGAGGCCTTCGACCGAAACGCCCTCGCGGGTCAGCTGCTCGCGGATGAAGCGGCCCATCTGCTCATTGCCGACGCGGGTGAGCAGCGCCGAGCGCAGGCCGAGCCTGGCAGTACCGACCGCGATATTGGCCGGACAGCCGCCGACCGACTTGGCAAAGGAAGTAATGTCCTCGAGGCGCGAGCCGATCTGCTGACCATAGAGATCGACGGAAGCGCGGCCGATTGTGATGATGTCGAGCGGCGCATGTCTCGCTTCCACGGCTTCGCCCATTCGAACCTCCCATCGGCTTTGTTGTCTTGGGTAACACGCGCGGCAGCGTGGCGCCGGCAATATGAAATAATAATTCCAATCCATAGTCAATATGGAACGAGCATTCCCAAGGCTGAAAAGTGCTGTGCAAGGCTCGCGCGTTCAGAAACTTTGAAGTCAGACGAACGTCAAGTGTCTACCACTGAAACCAGCTGATTTACCAAGGAAGCGGGCCATCATCGTTGAAGAACCCGGCGGTCGGGCCATCGGCGTCCAGGGTCGCCAGGTGAATGACGATCTCGGCCGCCTGCTGCACCGTGCGGTGACCTTTATACCCGTTGAGATCGGTGGCAGTGTAGCCGGGCGCCGCGGCGTTGACCTTGATGCCTTGGGGCGCGAGCTCCCTGGCGAATGCCACCGTGATGGCATTCAAGGCTGTCTTGGAGCTGCCGTAGCCCATCATGTTAACGGCGTGGTTCGCAGTGGCGGGATCGAGCGCCCGGCCGATGGACCCGGTGGAGCTGCTCACCATCACGATCCGGGCAGCAGGTGCTGCTAGCAGCAGCGGCAGGAATGCCTGGGTCACGCGGATCGGGCCGAAGACATTGACGTCGTAGGTGGCCTGGATGTCGGCGATCCGCTGCTGGCTCGGCGGCAGGTCGTAATTGATGGCGACGCCGGCGTTGTTCACCAGCACGTCGAGGCAGGGGCTGGCCTGCCTGAATGCCTCGGCTGCCGCCTTCACACTGTCATCCCGCGTGACGTCCAGCTCAAGCCACTCCACGTCGAGGCCTTCGGCGCGCAATGCCTGCGCCGCCGCCATGCCGCGTTCGGCGCTCCTGGCGCCGAGCCAGACCTTGAACCCCATGGTCGCCAGTCGCCGGGCGATTTCACGGCCTATACCCTTGTTGGCGCCGGTCACCAGCGCGCTTTTCGATGTTCTCATAATCGGTGTCTCCATTTTTCTTGTGGAAGACCCACAAATGGTGCGAGGCAGCGGGGATTGCGCGCCGGAAATTCTCCGGCTCTTGCCTAATCCTCTCACGCTGTTGCGCCGCCGGTGCGAATGCGCGATGCTGGCGCAATGAGCGAAGCGCTGCAGGAGTTGATCGAGATCGCCAGCCGCCATGCGCGCGGGCGACGAACAAGAACGGCGGTTCCCCGCGTTTCGATCGGCCGCAGCGAAGTCGCCACGCCGCCATTGTCAGGGGTGTGGGGGTCGGGGATCTTATTCGTACTGCAGGGCGCGAAGACGGTTCTGATCGGCGACCGGGCTCTTCGTTACAATCCGGCCAGCTATTTCATCTATACTGTCGAGACGCCCACCATCAGCCAGATAATCGAAGCGAGCGCGGCGCGTCCTTACCTGGCCATTGGCTTGACCCTTGACCTGCAGGCCGTCGCCGCGCTCCTCGTCGAGCACGCGCCGGCCTTCAGTGGCGACAGTTTCTCCACCTCTCCCGCTGATGACGATCTGCTCGACGCGTTGCGTCGAATGATGCGGCTGCTTGACCGGCCAGCGGAGATTCCCGTGCTCGCGACCATGATCGAGCGGGAGATGCTGTTTCGGCTCTTGCAAGGCCCCCAAGGCGGAAAGCTTCGTGAACTTGCGCGCGCCGATGGCCATCTGTCCCGGATTGGCCGGGCGATCGCCTGGATCCGTTCGCATCCCCATCAGCCGGTCCGGGTCGGCGATCTGGCCGAGATTGCCCGTATGAGCAGTGCTGCGTTTTATCGTAACTTCAAGGCGGCGACGGCCATGAGCCCAATCCAGTATCAAAAGCAAATCCGCTTGCTGGAAGCCCGCCATCTGCTGATTGCCCAGCCGGGCAACGTCGCACGTGTCGCCTTCGCCGTCGGCTATGAGAGTGCTTCCCAGTTCAGCCGGGAGTATGCCCGCCAGTTCGGGTCGCCGCCTGCCCGCGACGCAGCGCGGCTTTCGGCAGAAGGCGAAACGGCAATAGAGGTGATCTAAGGCTTGCGCTTCTTGCCAGTATCGCGCCGCTTCTCGCCGACCGCGACGGTCAGCGCCATAGCCAAAGCCATCGTCGCCGACAGCGAGCGGAAGCCGGCGAAATCGGCCTCGGCGACCTCGAACCAGACCCTGGCGAATTGGGCGAGTGGCGAAAAGGAGCTGTCGGTAATCGCCACGATCGGCACGCCTTGCTCCGAAATGACGCGCGCCTCCTCGATGGTGGCCGGGGCATAGGGCGAAAAGCTGATGGCGATCACGGCGTCCGTTGGAGAGGCAAAGCCGATCATCTCTGCATTGAGGCCGGCGGCCGATTCGATCAGCTGGTTGCGGATCTTGAGCTTGCCCAATGCATAGGCGATATAGGAGGCGACCGGGTAGGAGCGCCGCTTGGCCAGCACGTAAATGGTTTCGGCCTTGGCCAACACGGTGATTGCATCTTCGAAATGGTCTTCATTTAGCGTGCGCGAAATGTCGTTGAGCGAGGTACTGGCTGCGGCAACAAAACCGTCGAAAATCGCGCGGTGGCCGGCGCCTTCCTCGGCCTTGGCGCGCAATGCCGCCAGCCTTTCATCGTAGGACGAGTTGCGCTCGCGCAGGCGCTCGCGAAACACCAACTGCAGGCTGGTGAAACCATCAAAACCAAGCTGCTGGGCAAAGCGGATCAGGGTCGAAGGCTGGACACCGGCGGAAGCGGCGATGCTGGCAGCGGTGCCGAAGGCGATATCGTCTGGGTTGTCGAGCGCATAGGCGGCGATCTGGGCGATACGTTTCGGCAGGCTGTGGCGCCGCTCCAGGATCGTCGCCCGCAGCGTCTCGAAATCGCGCGGCACCCGTTCGTCCATCGTCGCTCCGCCCAGGCTCATCGTCTGGTTCCCTCTGTGCCCCATCATAGCGGGCCTGTGCAAGAACACCATAAAAAATGAGACAAGCGTTCCATCTGCAGACAAAATGGACTAATTCATCCACACAAATTTTGCACACAGGAGGCAAGCGGATGGTCGGGGTAGGTCTTATCGGCACGGGTTTCATGGGCAAGTGCCACGCCATTGCCTGGAACGCGGTCGGCACCGTCTTTCCCGATGTGGCCAAGCCAAGGCTGGTCCATCTGGGCGAGGTCAACGAGGATCTTGCCAAACGCCGTGCCAGCGAATTCGGCTTCGCCAAGGCGTCCGGTGACTGGCGCGCCGTCGTCGACGACCCGGATGTCGATGTCATCTCGCTGACAACGCCGAACCAGTTCCACCCGGAAATGGCCATCGCCATCCTCGAAGCCGGCAAGCATCTGTGGTGTGAAAAACCGATGGCGCCGAGCTTCGCCGAGGCGCAAGCAATGGCCGCGGCGGCCCAAAAGTCCGGCAAGGTCGCCGCGCTTGGCTATAACTATATTCAGAACCCAGCGATCCGCCATATCGGCGCGCTGCTCGACGAGAAGATCATCGGCGAGGTCAACCATCTGCGTATCGAGATGGACGAGGACTTCATGGCCGATCCGGAGGCGCTGTTCTTCTGGAAGCACGAGGCGGCGTCCGGTTACGGCGCGCTCGACGATTTCGCCGTGCATCCGCTGTCGCTCATCGCCGTACTGTTCGGCCGCGTTGCCCGCGTCATGTGCGACATGGCCAGACCCTATGCCGACCGCCGCGTCGCCTCGGGCGGGCGCCGCGCGGTCGAGACCTACGACATCGCCAGCATCCTGATGCATCTCGAAAACGGCATCGCCGGCACGCTGCTGGTCAACCGTTCGGCCTGGGGCCGCAAAGGCCGGATCGCCATCCAGATTTTTGGCTCGAAGGGCTCGATCCTGTACGACCAGGAGCGGATGAATGAGTTCCAACTCTATCTGACGGCCGACCGGCCGACCGAGCAAGGCTATCGCACCATCCTGGTGGCGCCGCATCATAAGCCTTATGACGCCTTCCTGCCGGCGCCCGGCCACGGCCTTGGCTTTAATGACCTCAAGATTATCGAATGCCGGGAACTGTTGACGCGACTTGCCGGCAAGCCGGCGCGGATCATCGATTTCGACGAAGGCCTGGAGATCGAGCGCACGGTGCACGCGATGGCGCGCTCGTTCGCGGAACAGCGCTGGGTGGAGGTGCGGTAATAAGCCCCTTCTCCCCTTGTGGGAGAAGGTGGCCGAGCGAAGCTCGGTCGGATGAGGGGTGTTGGACGGATCGCTACAGCGAAGAAATAACCGCTTAAAATCCCTCAATATTTTACGCCAAGTTTCTTCCAGCACCCCTCATCCGGCTCGGCGCTGCGCGCCGATCCACCTTCTCCCACAAGGGGAGAAGGGACAGGGCCGGCATTGGCTGCCTCAGGCGGCTCCCGGACGGCCAGCGATCATGGCGCGTCGCGCCGACCGGCGCTGCTCGACGGCGTCGGCAAGGCCGTGCAGCACCGTTTCGGTGGTTTCCCAGTCGATACAGCCATCGGTGATGCTCTGGCCATAGACAAGCGGCTTGCCGGGCACGACCTCCTGCCG
This sequence comes from Mesorhizobium sp. M0633, assembly GCF_040320645.1. Lineage (NCBI taxonomy): Bacteria > Pseudomonadati > Pseudomonadota > Alphaproteobacteria > Hyphomicrobiales > Phyllobacteriaceae > Mesorhizobium > Mesorhizobium sp. M0633. The sequence goes on along the minus strand of NZ_JAMYQC010000005.1, from coordinate 3,475 downwards.
GCCGGCGACCAGATTGCTCTCGATCATGATGCCGATGATGCGCTCGTCGCCCGCCGCGATCTGGCCCGCCACGTCAGCCGCCACCAGCGGCTGGTTTTCCGGCTTCTTGTTGCTGTTGGCGTGGCTGACATCGATCATCAGCCGCGGTGCCACGCCGATCCGGCCGAGTTCAGCGGAGGCAGCAGCTATGCTTGCCGCGTCATAGTTGGGCGCAATGCCGCCGCGCAGGATGACGTGGCAGTCCTCGTTGCCGGTGGTCGTCGCGATGGCGCTGCGCCCGCCCTTCGTCACCGCCATGAAATGATGCGGCTGGGCGGCGGACTTCACCGCCTCGGCGGCAATCCGCAGATTGCCGTCAGTGCCGTTCTTGAAGCCGACCGGGCAGGAGAGGCCCGATGCGAGCTCGCGATGGATCTGGCTCTCTGTCGTGCGTGCGCCGATCGCGCCCCAGGCGACGAGGTCGGCAATGTATTGCGGAGTTGTCATGTCGAGGAACTCGGTCGCTGAGGGAAGGCCGAGATTGTTAACCGCCGAGAGCACGTTGCGGGCCATGCGCAGACCCTTGTCGATGTTGAAGCTGCCGTCGAGGTCGGGATCGTTGATCAGGCCCTTCCAGCCGACCGTCGTGCGCGGCTTCTCGAAATAAACCCGCATCACGATCTCCAGCCGGTCCGACAGGTTTTCACGCAGCGATGCCAAACGGCTGGCATAGTCTACGGCGGCGGCCGGGTCGTGGATCGAACAGGGGCCGACGACGACCACCAGCCGATCGTCGGTGCCGGTCAGCACGGCGTGGATCGCATTGCGTGACGCGGCAACGGTGCGCGTCGCCGTCAGCCTGCGCGGTATCTCCCGCATCACCTCGTCCGGCGTGCTCAATTCCCTTATTTCTTTGACCCGAACATCGTCTGTGGTCGTCAACACGGCTTATGCTCCTGATTGGGAGACCTGCCGGCTGAAACAAAAAAGCCGCCAGGTCTGGCGGCTGTTCGGATATTGTTGCTGCAATCTTCAGATCGAGCGCAATCCTCCCGCCGCCAGCGAGCTCATAAAGTACCAATAGGTGGCGGTCAGGTTGATCATGAGGGCTGATATAGTCGACGCGGAGGCGCTTGTCACGTGCCTGGTGAGGAGGAGGTTTACTCCAGCCCATTCGCGATTGGCTGAAGCCCCCGAACTTCGTCATCCCAGGGCGAAGCAGGAGCGGAGCTCCGTCGCGGAGACCCTGGGATCCATGCCGTTGCCTTGGCCGAGGAGTGCTGCGGAACTAAATTCTGCATTGTAGCGACGCCTAGATGTCACGGCATGGATCCTCGGGTCTGCGTCGCGTCGCTGCGCTCCTTGCTCCGCCCGTGGATGACGAAGTGATGGGCGGCGTTCCGCTAGACTTGCCGGCGTTATTCCGGTGACGCCCCGGCGATGCTCTGGTCGTAATCGACCAGCGACCCGGTCATGACGCCGGACTGCGGGCTGATCATATAGCTGATCAACCGGGCAAGCTGCGCCGGCTTCACCAATTGGCCCATCGGCTGCGCGGCTTCGGCCTTCTCCAACCAGTCCTCCGGCGCGTCGTGCCATTTCTTCTGCACGATCGCCTCGCCCTCGGTGTCCATCCAGCCGGGCAGCACCGCATTGCAGCGGATGCGATTGCCGCGATAGGCATTGGCGACATTCTTGGTGAGTGTCGCCAGCGCTCCCTTGCTCGACGAATAGGGCGCCAGGAACGACTGGCCGCAATGCGCCGACATCGACAGCACGTTGACGATCGAGCCCGGTACCTGGCGCGCCAGCAAATGCGCCACCACGCCCTGCATCAGGAAAAACGGGCCGCGCACATTGGTCTGGAATATCTGGTCGAACAGATCCTCGGAGGTCTCGACCAGCGAGCCGCGAGCCGAGGTGGCAGCGGCGTTGACCAGCGCGTTGACGGTACCAAAATGGCCAATCGCCGTTTCGACCGCACGCTTGCAGTCGGCCACTTTTGAGACGTCGGCGCTGATGAAGATGGCATCGACGCCTGCCCCCTTGAGGATGGCGACAGCCTTGTCGCCCTTCTCCTGCGAGCGGCCGATCAGCGCCAGCGCCCGGCAGCCCTCATCGGCCAGCGCTTCGGCGACGGCAAAGCCGATGCCTTGTGCGCCGCCGGTGACGATGGCGCGTGTTTCGGAATTGCGACCGGCTGAACCGTTCATCGCCTTGCTCCTGTGCTTGATAGTCAGATTGTTTTGTCGAGGCGGATGGTCTTGCCTTCCTTGGCCGATTTCAGCGCCGCATCCGCCAGCCTGAGCGCCACCAGCCCGTCCTTGCCGCTCGGCGTCGCCTTCTTGCCTGACGTCGCTGCCGCAATGAAGGCAGCGATCTCGTTAGCATAGGCGTCGAGATAACGGGTCATGAAGAAATCGTGCAGCGGCGGCCGCGTATAGCCTTTCTCATTGGCCAGTTCGATCGACACCGGCCGCTGGTTCTCGGCCGCAATCATGCCTTTCGAGCCATGCACCTCGATGCGCTGGTCGTAGCCGTAGGTGGCGCGGCGTGAGTTGGAGATAACGCATTGCTTGCCGGAGGCAGTTTCGAGGATGACGCTGACGCTGTCGAAGTCGCCGGCCTCGCCGATCTTCTTGTCGACCAGCACCGAAGCATGCGCGCTGACCGCCACCGGCTCCTCGCCGAGCAGGAAGCGCGCCATGTCGAAATCATGAATGGTCATGTCGCGGAAGATGCCGCCCGAGCGGCCGATATAGTCGAGCGGCGGCGGGCCGGGATCGCGCGAGGTGATTGTCACCATTTCGACAGTGCCGATGGCGCCGTCGTCGATCGCCTTGCGCACGGCGGCAAAATGCGGATCGAAGCGGCGGTTGAAGCCGACCATCAGGGTGGCGCCGGCCTTGTCGACGACGGCCAGGCAACGTTCCACCCGGGCGGCGTCGAGGTCGATCGGCTTTTCGCAGAAAATCGCTTTACCCGCTTTGGCGAAGCGTTCGATCAGATCGGCATGGGTATCGGTCGGCGTGCAGATGACGACCGCATCGATATCGCCGGCCTTCTCGATGGCATCGATGCTGCGCACTTCGGCGCCATAGGCAGAGGCCAGATCGGTCGCCGCCTTCTCGAAGGCGTCGGCAACTGCGACCAGCCTGGCCTCAGGATTGGAACCGACGGCGCGAGCATGGACCTTGCCGATACGGCCGGCACCGAGAAGAGCAAAGCGAAGAGGCATGAAGAGTTTTCCTTTGAGAATGGTTCGGAAGGGAGGGCGTGTTAGCGCCTGTGGCTCGGCGTTGGCCGTTACGCCGCAAGTTCCGCCTGCCCGGTCTTGGCGCCGGTGATGTAGGAGACGATCTCGTTCCCGTCCGTGTCCTGCGTGCGCAAATACGCGACGATGCGGCCGCGCCGGAACACGCCGCTGCGGTCGACCAGCTCGCACACCGGGCGCATGTTGCCAGAGAGCAGGATCAGCGGTTCGCCATTCCCCTTC